>JAZUKP010000136.1:0-30679 GCA_045643345.1 Anaerovoracaceae bacterium
AAAGCGCGGCATCCAGGCCAGCTTTACGGTGCCGGTTTCGCCCTGGCGCTGCTTGGCGATAATAATTTCGGCGATATTGTCTTTGGGCGTATCGTCCTTGCGGTAATAGTCCTCCCGGTGGATGAACATTACCACGTCGGCGTCCTGCTCGATGGAGCCGGAATCCCGCAGGTCGGAAAGCTGCGGCCGCTTGTTGCTCTCATCCCGCTTTACGGTGGTTCTGGAAACCTGCGAAAGCACGATCAGCGGGCATTCCATTTCTCTGGCCAGCTGCTTTAAATAGCGGGTCATCATGGAAACTTCGTTGACCCGGTTCTCGGAGCGTCCGTCGGAGCTCATGATCTGCAGATAGTCGATGATGATTAAATCCAGCTTCCTTTCCGCGTTCATGCGGCGGCACTTGTTGCGCACTTCCATTACGGAGATGCCCGGCGTGGCGTCGATGATCAGATCCGCGTCCTGGAAGCGGTCGATGGCTTCGTGTACGCTTTCCCAGTCCTCCTCGGACAGGTCGCCCCGCTGCAGCTTTTTGCTGTCCACCCGGCTCTGCATAGCCAGAAAACGCTGACCCACCGGCAGCTCGGACATTTCCACCGAGAAAAATGCCACCCGTTTTTTCTGCTTTAAGGCCACGTTGTGGGCGATGTTCATGGCAAAGGCCGTCTTTCCCATGGAAGGTCTGGCCGCCAGAATGATCAGGTCCGAATCCTGCAGGCCGGAGGTGGCGTAGTCCAGATCCTTAAAGCCCGTAGAAAGCCCCGGCAGATGTCCGCCGTTTTTCGCCGCGGCCTCGATCTGTTCCAAATTGCGGGCCAGCACGGACTGAATGCTTACGTAGTCCCGGGTCTGCCTTGCCTTGGATATGTCGAAAATGGACGACTCGGCACTGTCCAGCGCCCGGGTGCTGTCCATCTTTTCGTTCATGCTGTTCTCCACGATTTCGGAGCCGGCACGAATCAGCTTCCGGTAGGTGGACTTTTCCTGAATAATCTGAGCGTACTGCACCGCGTTGGCCGTGGTTGCCACGTCCGCGGACAGGTTGGCAATATAAAGCCGCCCCCCGCAGGTCTCCAGGGTTTTGCGCTTCTGCAGCCGTTCCACCACGGTAATGGCGTCGATGATGCAGTCTGCCTGATGCAGCTCCGTCATGGCCGTAAATATTTCTTTATTGGCAGGATTATAGAAATCCTCGGCCTTGATGTACTCGGAAACCTTAAAAAATACCTCCGAATCCATCAGGATAGACCCCAAAACGCTTCGCTCCGCGTCCTCGTTGTGCGGGGGGATTCTTTCAAGCTGAGGCATCTTACACCTCTACGGACATCTTCAGCAGGGCGGAAATTTCCGGATAGAGCTTCAGCTCCGCCTTGTATTCGCCGGTCTGCTTGATGGGGTTTTCCAAAACGATTTTTTTCTTGTCCAGGGCAATGCCGTAGGACGCTTCAAAAGCATCCGCAATGTCCTTGGAAGTAATGGCGCCGAACAGTCTGCCGCCCTCGCCCGCCTTGGTCTTGATTACCAGAAGGCCTGCGCTTTCGATTTTCTTTTTCAGCTCCAGTGCGTTTTCCTTTTCCGCGGCTCTCTGGGCTGCCAGCTCCGCGTTCTTTCTTTCCAGCGCCTTCAGGTTGTTTTCCGTTGCTTCGGCCGCCAGTTTTCTGGGGATAAGATAATTTCTTGCGTGACCGTCAGAGGCCTTTACCACCTGACCCTTTTTTCCTAATCCCTTTACATCTTCCAGTAAAATTACCTGCATATCGTTATCCTCCTTAAAGTATTCCTTCTAATCGCATGGCCTGCACCACCTGGCCAATGGCCTCCTCCGGACCCACGTCCAGCTGCACGGCCGCCGCCAGCTGATGCCCGCCGCCACCCAATTTTTCCATCAGGGTCTGTACATTGTATTTTCCGTTGGACCGGGCGGATACCATGGTCTTGCTTTCGCCCCGGCCTGCTGCCACAGAAGCCTCGACCCCCTTCATGGTCAGCAGCTCGTCCGCCGCCTGGGATACGATTACCTGCATGGCCGGATCCTTGTCCTTGGTGTAGGCCACGGCAAAGCCGTTGGGCAGGATCTCCGCGTTGGCAATCACGTGCACCTTCTTCTGATAGAAATCCAGGTCAATGCGGAAATAGTTGTTGATATTTACGCTGTCCGCGCCGTTTCGCTTCAGCCAGGACGCCGCCTCGAAGGTGCGCACGCCCGCATTTACGGTAAAGTTCTTGGTATCCAGCACAATGCCGGAAAGCAGTGCCTCTGCCTCGAAGCGGGTAATTTCTCCGTTCTCGCCGGAATACTGCAGCAGCTCCGTCACCAGCTCGCTGGCCGAAGAAGCATAGCTCTCCATGTGGGAAAGCACCGTCTTTTCGATGGCATCGGAGGACCGGCGGTGATGGTCGATGACCGCAATTTTGTTCGCCGCGGCAAGCAGATCCGGGTCCTCGGAAAGAACTGCCCGGTGATGGTCTACCGCAACCACCAGCGTGTTTTTGGTAAGAAGACCTCTTGCCTGTCCGTGGCTCAGAATGGAATAGGCCGGTTCCTCATTCTCTCCCTTCAGGCTGCAGGCCGCCTTGTAAATGGCGTCGATGCCGTCGCCCGGATTTTCCAGTACGATATGTACTTCCTTGCCCTTGTTGCCCGCCAGCGCATAAATGCCCAGCGAAGCGCCGAAGGAATCCATATCTGGCCGGGTATGTCCCAGTACCAGCACCCGGTCTGCGTCGTCCATCAGATTGGAGAGCGCGTGGGCCATCACTCTGCTGCGGCCCTTGTTGCGCTTAGCCACTGCCGGCAGCGCACCGCCGTAATACTCGGTCTCGCCGGCTTTGTCCCGGATGACCGCCTGGTCTCCGCCCCGGCCCAGTGCCAGGTCGATGGCCTCTTCCGCGCTGCTCTGCAGCTGGATGTAATCCGAATCGCCCACGCCGATGCCGATGGAAACCGAAGTGGGGAAATCCGCCTCGGTGGTAATGCCGTGCATTTTATTTAAAATGGGGAAGCCTTCTTCCTTCAGTTTATCCAGATACTTCTGCTGGAAAATGATGCTGTAGCGGCTTTCGCTGATGCGGTACGCCGCCCCGCCGATTTCCTTCGCCCAGCCGAAAATGGCTTCATCGATCTGCGCCGCCGCTCTGGACCGGTTCTCGATGGAGGTTTCGCCGATAATCTCATCGTAATTGTCCACCCCCAGATAAGCCATGCAGACCCGGGTCTCCCGGAAAGAGCTTTTCAGGCCCTCGCCGTCGGTCACGTCCTCCCAGAACAGCAGCCGGAAGCTGGCGTTGGTGCCGCCCAGAGAAATTGCGGTAACCTCATAGATCTTCTCGCCGACCCGCACCTGCTCCGCCAGATTTTCGTTTTCATAAAACGCGCCGATTTTCTCCCGGGAAAGCACCGCACCCAGCTCCGCCCGGGTGGCAAAGCATTGATCATAGGCGTTGTTGGTCCAATGTACCCGGCCCGCCCGGTCCACCACGCACAGCAGCAGCGGCGACCCGTCGGAGAAGGCGGACATCAGATCCTCCCGGTCCCGGATAATATTTTCTTTATATTCCGACAGCTTTTTTACCAGCTTTTTTTCGGTAAAGTATTTGTGATAGGCAAAAAGCCCCGCCGAGCAGAGAAGACAAACCAGACCCGCCGGCAGATTGAACCAGAGCACCACAACGCTCAGGATCAGGGTGGCTGCCGTGTCTGTGGTAATATACGCTTTTAAGATTTCCCGTCTTGTCCGTGTGTTCATGGGCTTCCTCTTCTTCTTATAAAAGACAATAAGACACTATATTCTATCACAATCTGCCTAAATAATATAGTAAAATAATATTTTCCTTCCCCGCGGCGGCATATTTTTCCTTCCCATCGCCGGGTTTTTCTGTGCTATACTAGGGGCATGCGTATCAGAAAAGACAACGACATCTTAGAATACGGCGAAATCGAACTCATTTCCGCAGCTTCCGACGCTCTAGCTCACCCCCTGCGGGTGGAGCTGTTCCGTTTTATTTACGTGCAGAACATGCAGCAGAAGCAGATCTGCAACAAGGATCTGGTGGACACCTTCGATTACTCCCAGTCCACCATCTCCCAACACATGAGCAAGCTGACCGCCTCCGGCCTGGTAGAAGTGGTGAAAAAAGCCAATAAGTCGTATTACTTCGTAAATCTCGGCGTGCTGGGCAAATACCTGAACGCGGTAAAGAAGCTGAACACCCCGCTCATCTAAAAGCCAAAACCGAGAGCAGCAAAACGCTGACGCTTCATAACGTTTATTTTCTGTTGTTTCCCAAACAATTTTTCATAAAAAGTCCCAAATCCTTTTAGGAGGACAGCTGGGACCATTTTTCTGATACATTTCTCCTTAAAAATTACCCAAACATTAAAAAAACACATTTTGGGACCACTCTGCAGGTCCCAATGACTTGAAATAACCACGGCTGGGACCTTTTTCAAAGTAAAAAAGCCTAAATATTGGTCCCAAATCCGCAATTAACGGGCGAAGTGGTATTTTTCCAAGCCGAAATTGCCAATCTGCCGGTCCCAAATCCGTCTAAAAGCCAAAACCGGGAGCCGCAAACGCCGACTCCCGGTTTTTTATTTTCTTTCTTTTGCTACTGAGGCTGCGCCTCCAGCTGCGCGGAAGTCATCAGAGTAATATACGCCGTCTCTTCCGTTCCGTCCCGCAGATATGTTACCGCCACAATATCTCCGGACTTGTAATTCACCAGCAGAGAATACATTTTGTTCATGGTCCCCACGGCCTTGCCGTCCACCGCGGTAATGATATCGCCTTCCTTCAGGCCCGCCGCTTCCGCGCCGCCGCCCTTGGTAATGCCCGCAATGTAGATTCCCGTAGAAGAACCGTAGTACTGCTCCAGCGCTTCCTTGCTGACGCTGGTCTGCTCCTCGATGCCGATGGCGGTAATGCCAAGATAGACTCTCTCAAAGCTGCCGGTTTCCTTGATCTGCTGGATAATCGGTTTGACCACGTTGATGGGAATGGCAAAGCCCATGCTCTCGCCGTCGGATGCCTTGGCGGAAGCAATGCCTACCACCTGGCCCTTGGAATTGAGCAGCGGTCCGCCGGAGTTGCCGGAATTGATGGCCGCATCGGTCTGCAGCAAGCCCTCCATGGTGGTGCCGGAAGAATAAGAATTGGAAGAAACGGTAATGGTCCGGTTCTGTCCGCTGATAATGCCCTGAGACATGGAGCGCTCAAAGGTCAGGCCCAGCGGATTGCCGATGGCCGCCGCATAGGAGCCGATCTTCAGCTCGTCGGAGTTGCCCAGTTCTACGGCCTTCAGGTCCTTTGCCTCGATCTTTAATACGGCCAGATCCAGGGTGGAATCGTTCCAGAGCACCTTGGCTTCCACTTCGTCGCCGTCGTAGAGGCTCACCCGGATTGCATTATATTTTCCGTCGTTTACCACATGAGAATTGGTAACGATATAACCTTTTTCGTCTACAATAAAGCCGGTACCCACGCAGCTGGCTTCCTGGGTCCGGGGGCTTCCGCCGCCCCAGTTGAAGAAATAATCATATATTCCGGAGCTGAAGCTGGCTTCGTAGTTTGTGGTCACGCTGACTACGCTGGGAAGCACCTTGTCCGCAATTGCTTCCGCCAGGGTGTAGTCACCGCTCACGGTAATATTCAGGTTGCCCTCTTCGTCCAGCGTACCGATGGGATTCCCGTTCGCGTCCACATAGTTTATCGTCCGCACCTCCGGTTCGGGCTGCTGCTCGCCGGACGGATTTTCCACCGCTCCATTTTCCAGCAGTTTATTGGCCAGCACCGCGCCGCCGAAGCCTGCGCCGAAGCTGATGAAAATTACAAGAACCAGGATCCAGGCCAGAGTTCTTTTGCTGTTTTCCATTCTTTTCACCTTCCGTTTATATCGTATATATGGGACTGATACTGTCCCGTTTCAGCGTTTCCACCTCGGTTTCTTTTCCGGTGCAGAAACCCTTGGATTCCAGAATATTGTTCACCGTAGCCATGGCCATTTCCGGGAAATTGTTTTCCTTGGAAAGATGAGCCAGCAGCACCCGGCGGTTTTTTACGCAGCCCCGGGTCATCAGATCCAACTGCAGCACCTGGGCCAGTGCCTCTGCCGCCGCTTCGTTGGAAAGGTGACCCTCGTTGCTTAAGATCCGCTGCTTTAAAAACCAGGGATAACGTCCGATGCGCAGCATGCTTACGTCGTGATTGGCCTCCAGCACCAGAATGTCCGCCTTCTGCATAAAGGAGAAGCACTCCGGGGTAACGTAGCCCGTGTCCGTAATAATGGAGATGCACTTGCCGTCTTTAAAGAAAGAGTAGCCGGAGGGGTCCGCCGCGTCGTGAGAAAGAGGGAAGCTGGTGACTTCGATGTCCCCCACCGCAAAGCGCTGACCGGTGGCGATAATGTTTGCGCCTGCCGGAAGATTTTCACTGTACACTGCTTCCAGCGTCTTTTCGTTGGCAAAAATTTTCGCTCCTTTTTTCGCCAGCACGTTCAGGCCCTTGATGTGGTCCGAGTGCTCGTGGGTAATCAGTACCGCGTCGGGCAGTGTGGTCATATTCAGGCTGCAGAGCCTTTCGGAAATCTGCTTTCCGGAAATGCCCGCATCCACCAGTATTTTTGTGGTCTCCGAAGCCACCACGTAGCAGTTTCCGCTGCTGCCGCTGGCCAGAGAACAAAGCCCCAATGTCATCGGATGCTCCTTTATTATTGTCTTTGAATGTGAAGAAAATATGTTAGAATGGTAAAAGATATTGTACTATATTTTGCGGAAAGAGTTAACAGGAGAGATCATCTTGGCCAAGATTGTAAATATTTATACCGACGGAGCCTGCTCCGGCAATCAGAACGAAGAAAATATCGGCGGTTGGGGCTGCGTGCTGGAGTTTTCCGGCAGAGAAAAAGAACTCTGCGGCGGCGAACTGAACACTACCAACAACCGCATGGAGCTGACCGCCCTGATCCGGGCCCTCTCCGCCTTAAAAGAAAAAGAGCTGCAGATCAATATTTACTCCGACAGCTCCTACGTCATCAATTGTTTTAAAAACGGCTGGCACCTTTCCTGGCAGAAAAACGGCTGGAAAAATTCCAAAAAACAGCCCGTGGAAAACCAGGATCTGTGGCAGCAGCTGCTGGGTCTGATGGAGAACCAGCAGTGCAGATTCTTCCTGGTAAAGGGTCATATCAAGACCCCTGCCCAGGCAGATTTCGCCCGCTTTACCAAGCATAACGGCGACGGTTTTAGCTTCGAACGCTTTGCGGAAATCGTGGCCTACAACAATCGCTGCGACGCTCTTGCAAACGTATTTATCAACGAGCATCGCTTATCGGCGATAGACGATTAGCCCGCATAAGTGCACCGCGCCCCGAATGGTTGCTTGATGTTTTTCCGCCGGATTTCCATAATAATGACATCAAGATTTACCAAGGAGACAACTTATGTTAAATGAAAACCTAATCAAAATCAGAAAAGACCGTGGACTTACCCAGGAGGCCCTGGCCGCAAAACTGAACGTGGTCCGGCAAACCGTTTCAAAATGGGAAAGAGGAACCGCCGTTCCCGACGCAGACACCCTCTGCCGCATTGCGGACGCTTTAGAAGTTCCGGTTTCCGCCCTGCTGGGAAGCCCGGAGCAGGAAGATGCGCCAAATGATCTTGCCGCAGTGGCAATCGCCTTGTCACAGATCAATGAGCAGCTCGCCATCAAAAACAGACGTTCCGCGAACTTCTGGAAAATCATTGCTCTTGTTTTATTGACGGCTGCCGCTATCTTTTTCTGCAATTCCGGGAAAAAAGCTTTTTCGCTTTCCGATTTATCCGTCTCAAATGTAAAATTTACCTCAGAAACCGAGGGGCTATACTGTTCTTTTGTTCCGAACGTCGAAAACAAAAATGTCCGCTACACCGTTACCATCTATCGTGCCGGAAGCACTGAAATTTCCAGAGATGCAGAATACAAAAACGGTACCTGCAGCGCTTTGTTCGAAAACAGTGTCTTTCCCAACTGTCAGAACTGCGATGTGCTGCTGCAGGTCAGTTATAAAGGCAAGACGCAGAATTATCCCCTGGCCCGCAATTTAGACTATCACGAAGGATCTATAATTTGGCAGAACGTGGATTGATTTTAACGAGCATCGTTTATCGGCGATAGACGAATGAGCAAAAATATTAATCTAAAACGGGCTCCGGAAAGAGCCCGTTTTTTTATTCAGTCCACTGCTCCGGCAGGGTTAAGTTTGCCCAGAATTTCTCCGGCCCGCCGCAGCACCGGAATTTCCCGGGCGGCTACCAGCCGGCCCAGCGGCGTATCTGCCCGTTTTTCATATTCCGTCAGGGCATCCGCAAAGCGCAGCTTTAAGGTGGACAGGTGAAAGTCCTCAATCTCGTCCGGCATCAGATGCTTCTCGCCGAAAGAAATCGCCCGACACAGAAAGTAATTGTTGATATTGTGCCGATGAATCAGGTTATAGTAGTCGCTGACCACCCCGATGCGGCAGGTGATTTCCACGTCGGCGCCCAGTTCTTCCTTCAGCTCCCTGCGGATGGCGGTCTCCGGGTCTTCGCCGGGTTCCATGCCCCCGCCGGAAGTTTCGATCAGCGTGGCTTTGCCGAACTCGTCATCCCGGATCGCCCGCACAAAGTAGAAAAATCCGTCCTCGTCGTACACGATAGCCCGGGCAATGGGCCGGTCATGATCCGTATAGGTAAAGGGCCATTCACCGTCCTTCAGCTGCAGAAAAAGCTCCGCGTATTCCGGTCCGGTACCGCCGATTTCCTGCGTGCCCTGCTCTTCTTTCCTGTTTTCTTCCATCGATTTCCTCTCTCCGGATTTCCCGCGTCCGGGCAAAATTCCTTGCGGGACCCTGCGACTTGGGATAAGATGAATCCGTCCACTTTTTTTATCACATTTTTCTCCGGCAAGCAATAGACCGGAGAAAGGAGCTTCTCTTATGAATAAAATTATGCTTTGCGGCGCCGGGGGAAATCTCGGCGGAAAAACCGCAGAATTTCTTTTAGAAAAATACCCGCATGATCAGTTGATTTTTACCTCTCCGCAGCCGGAAAAGCTGGCGGTCTATGCCGCGCAGGGCGCAGAAATCCGCAGAGCGGACTTCAACCGGCCGGACACTCTGGCAGAGTCCTTTGCCGGCGCGGACGTAATGATTTTAATTTCCATGCCTTTCGTGGGTCAGAAAAGACGGGACGCCCACAAGAACGCGCTGGACGCCGCGGTAAAAGCCGGTGTCCGGAAAATCGTCTATACCTCCGTGGTGGGCGCGGGAGACAAAGACATCGACGCTTACGAGGTCAACGACCACATCTGGTTTGAAAAATACGTGCAGACCCAGCCGATCCACTACCTGTTTCTCCGCAATTCTCAGTATGCGGAAGCCATGATTTCCAGCTACATTTTCGCTCACGAAAGCAACAGCGGGCTGATTGCCAACAACATGGGCGACGGCAAAATGGCCTATATTTCCCGGGTGGACTGCGCGAAAGCGGCAGCCGCCGCAGCTATGAGCGACTGGGAAGACAGGGTCATCGATGTGAACGGCGCCCAGCTTCTGACCATTCAGGAGTTTATCGAAATCGGCAACCGGGTCACCGGCCTGCAGGTGCGCTACAACCACATCTCCGATGAAGAAAATTATCAGTTTTTCGATGCCATGGGCGTGCCCCGGAAAACAGAAGGCGAATGGGAAGGCGACGCGGCCAAGTTCCCCTACTGCTCCGACGGCATGGTCAGTTTCGGCCGGGCCATCCGCAAAAATCAGATGGCGGTCTTTACCAACGACTTTAAAAAGCTCACCGGCGACGACCCCCTTCCGGTGGAAACCATGTTCCGGGATATGACCAGCTATCAGGTGGGCGAAAGAAACTCCGTGGACAGCTACGAATAACCGCTGAGCGAACTTCTTTTTTTCTGTGCCGTAACAAAAATGGCATACCGACTATCTAAACAAGTACGGAAACTGCAGTGAAATGAAATACCCCAGCGTAAAAGAGCATAGATTTGCAATAACAGAGAAATAATACATCTTCTTCGCAGAAACGGAGGCAAAGTGTTTGCCGAACAATTTCGTTAGCAATACCGGCTCAATTACAATAATCAGGATTTCAATCAAACCGTAGCGGATGATATATGTAAACAGAACCGCCGGATACGCCAGAACAAGGTTCAGCAATACTTGCGTTACAAAATTTACAAGAGCAATACAAGCGATCTGCTTCTTTGTCCGCAGTCCAAAAATGTATGCGATAACCAGTTCAATCACGATTGTCGCCGCAATTCGGAACGCCAATGCAGCCAGTTTTTCTTTTCCGTTATGCGTTTTGCTGACCTGCAAACTCACTGCAGATCCGCCTGCCGCATTGGAACAAACCACATCGTATTCGCTGTCAAAAGCATAGCTTTCCAGTATTTCGCTGCAGTAAAAAGCTTCGTTGGCACAATCGTACAAAAGAATTTTAAAGACTTCGGGACGCATATAGGTCCAGGAAAAACTGTCCTCGCCACTGCACACGTCCATAAAGCCTAAGAAATAAAAATCGTCGGAATCTTCGAAGGTTTTCAGAATGTTCCAGGCTTCTCTCGTATAGTAATCGCCCCACCCTTTTGCGTCTTCAAACGATAAATCCGTATGCCATGGGCCTATGCTGCTCGCTTTGCTCAAAAGGGTCGCGTAATACGCTCCCTCGATTCCGTGAACGTGCACAATCGTTGAAGGTTTGGGACCCATATCTGCATACGCAGCGCCGCTGCTGCAAAGAAGCAGGGTAATTATGAGTAAGACGATTATCGTTTTTCTGCAGTTGCGTTCGTTCATGTTTGCATTCCTTTTCCAGGTGTTTCTATCTTTTCGTCGGCAACTTTCTGTCGATTTATTATTTCAGTATCTTTCGGAACGCCGTGGGCAGAGAATATTCTTTTTCCAGCTGTTCCCCGTCCGCCCAGACAAAGTCCTGCGGCGCAGCGGCACAGTCCACCAGCCAGCACTGCATCTCCCACTCAATATGGGTAAAGATGTGGGTGAATTTCCCCTGCTTCTGCAGTGCGGAAGGCTTGCAATTCCAAGCCTCTGCCTGGGCCGCCGCCTCGGCTTCGGTAAGAAATCCCGCACAGTTGGGAAGCTCCCAAAGGCCGGACAAAAGACCTTTTTCCGGACGCTTCCGCAGAGCGGTCCGCCCTTCGCTCCGCAGCACGAACACCGTCAGCTGCTCTTTGCGCCGCGGCTTTTTCCCCGCTTTGACCGGCAGCGTGTCCCAGCCGCCGTCCCGACTCTCGCAGAAATCCCGGCAGGGACAAATACTACAGGCCGGCGCACCGTTGGGCAGACATATAATTTCCCCCAGCTCCATAATGGCCTGGGTAAAGGCCCCCGCATCCTGCGGCGGATAAACCTCCGCCAGCTCTGCCCGCACTTCTTTTTTCAGTTTTTCATCATCCACAGGCCGCGCATCTCCGGTGATCCGGGAAAGCACCCGCAGCACGTTGCCGTCCACCGCCGGCGTGGGCAGACCGAAACAGATGGACCCGATGGCCCCCGCCGTATAATCGCCGATGCCGCAAAGTTCCCGAATTTCCTTGAAATTGCAAGGAAACTCGCCGCCGTACTCCGTCATGATCTGCTGCGCTGCCTTCTGCAGGTTCCGCACCCGGGAATAGTAACCCAGGCCCTCCCACAGCTTCTGCAGCCGCTCCGGATCCGCCTCTGCCAGAGACCGGATGTCCGGCAGCTCCTGCATAAACCGGCGATAATACGGAATCACCGCCTCGATGCGGGTCTGCTGCAGCATAATTTCGGATACCCACACGTGGTAAGGCTCCGTGTCCCTGCGCCAGGGCAGCATCCGACCGTTTTCCTTATACCAGGGCACCAGCGCCGGCGCCAGTTTTTTCATTTGCTCTTTTCGATTCATATAATATTTTAAATTCTTGCCTATCGTGTATCCAGCCATAAAGACTGAAATTAAGACTCCAAGTCGTATTCAATGATGATCTTTTTGCAGTCCGGACAATTGTATGCCAAGCAGCGTGGATTCGTAAGATTATGATTCGTAAGCACAATATCATCCGGTCCTGCCCATATAAATATTTCCGACAGGCTTTCGGAAAAGAACACTTTCCGCGCTGCCTGCACATAACCTTCAACCATTTCTTTCTCACAAAATGGGCATTTCATTTTTTCTCTCCTTCGGTGAATCGGCAGTCTGTTTCAGCCGAGTATCAATTTTTAGTCCGGAAGTTTCTTCCCGCATCTCATACACTTTTTATACAACATTATTAAATGTTGCATATTTTATGCTATATTAATCTGTGTTTTGTGTCAACACGCCTGCGCTATTGTGCTTTTTTCCCATTTTTGTAATTTTTCTCCGGTCTGCCCAATATCATAAAAGCGAGAGCTCTGCAGTCTTTGCTTTACTCTCGCTTACCCAATTTTTACTCCGACAGGAATTCAATCAGACGTTCCAGCTCGTCCCGGGAATAGTATTCAATTTCCAGTTTTCCCCGCTTCTCGCTGCCGTTGATTGTAACCTTGGTACCCAGCTTCTGACCCAGACTTTCCTCCACACTGCGCATCTGGGCGTCTTTCTTGACTGTCTTCCGGCGAGTCTGCTTCTTTTTCGGCTGCGCGGCCGTATAGGTCTCGATGCGTCTTACCGACCAACCCTCCGCCGCGGCCTTCTTAGCCGCCTCAATCTGCAGCGCCTCTCCCTCCAGACCGGCCACTGCTCTTGCATGACCCTGAGAGAGTTCTCCGGCTTCCACCAGTTCTTTTACCTCCTGGGGCAGGCTGAGAAGACGCAGTGCGTTGCTTACGTAAGGCCTTGATTTTCCAACGATTTTCGCGGTTTCCTCCTGGGTGAGTTCATACTTTTCGATAATCTCCCGGATGCCTTCCGCTTCTTCGATGGGGTTCAGGTCCTCTCTCTGCATATTCTCAATCAGAGCATACAGCGCATTGGTTTTTTCGTCCAGGTCCCGGACTATAGCCGGAATTTCCTTTAAACCGGCCAGTCTGGCGGCCCGCCATCTTCTTTCTCCGGCAACAAGTTCAAAACCTTTTTTTGCGGGACGAAGCAGTACCGGCTGAATTACTCCGTGTTCTTTAATGGATGCTGCCAGGTCCGCCAGCGCATCTTCTTTGAACACTTTTCTCGGCTGTGCGGAATTCGGTTTGATATCGGAGATATCGATATAGATTACACTTTCCGCAGCTGCAATCTGCTCCTCCGGCATTGCGTCCTTCGGTGCAGACGATGTCTTTACGGCGGCAGAGGAACCACTCTTTGCCTTGGAATTTGAGGCTTTTCCGGACTTTGTTGGAGCCTTGGTTTTCGTTTCTTCTTTTGTATTTTTTAAGCGTTCCGGCTGCTCTGCGGGAGCCGGTGTCTGCAGCAGGGTGCTGTCTCCGAACAAGGAATCCAGCCCTCTTCCCAGGCCGCCCTTCTTTGCTGCCATACTATTTGTCCCCCTTTAAGAATTCCTCCGCAAAGGCCATATAGGCTTTTGCACCCTTGGATTTCGGATCGTAAGAAGTAATCGGCAGACCGTAACTGGGAGCCTCCGCAAGTCTTACATTCCTTGGAATTACAGTAGAATAGAGCTTGTTGCCGAAATAGCGCTTCACTTCTTCCGCAACCTGAATTGACAGATTTGCACGTCCGTCAAACATGGACAGCAAAACGCCTTGGATCTTGATGTTCGGATTGAAACTCTTCTTTACCAGTTCAATAGTAGACATCAGCTGGCTGACGCCTTCCAGCGCGTAGAACTCGCACTGAATCGGAATAAGAACGCTGTCCACCGCGGTCAGCGCGTTGATAGTCAGAAGACTTAAGGATGGCGGGCAATCGATAAAGATATAATCGTAGCTGTCTTTGATGATATCCAGTGCTTTCTGCAGTCTTTTTTCTCTGCCGTTCAGCTCTACCAATTCTATCTCCGCCCCTGCAAGATCAACGCTTGCGGGGATTATATGAAGACCCTCTACCACCGTTTTATAGATGGTTCTGTAGGGGTCCAGAGTTTCCTCAATTAAAAGATCATAGCTTGTATATTCCAGATTCTTCTTGGAAATTCCCAGGCCGCTGGTGGTGTTTCCCTGAGGATCGATGTCCAGAACCAGAACCCGTTTTCCCTTCATTGCCAGACAGGCAGCGAGGTTAATATTGGTCGTTGTCTTTCCGACGCCGCCCTTTTGATTAAAAATTGCAATCGCTTTACCCATTTTTACTCCTTATAAACATGCTTCTGAACAGATTATATTATGTTTCACGGGAAACATCAACACCGCTGCTGCAAAACAAAAAAGTTTCGCGTAAAACTGTTACGTTTCACGTGAAACTTGTGTTATTTATTCTATTCTGTTTTTTTGGCGTCGTTTTCGTGAATCCTGCCGAATTATTTTCGGAAACATTCCTTCAACGACCAGCTGCAATGTTTCACGTGAAACAAACAGCCCGGAATCCAATTCGGTTTTTCTAAACGGGTTCTATGCAGGAAAGATGTTTCACGTGGAACGTTCAGGGAAGCTGCCAGCAAAGGCAGTGATGCATCCTGCCTTTATACGCAATGTCTTCCGTCTGTTCGATCCGGTGCATACCGATTTTCTCCATGACCCGCATGCTTGCCGGATTTTCTTCAAAGGCTCCTGCCCGCACGGCGGAATAGCCTTGTTTCAGAAGATAGTCTGCCGCGCAGGCAGCTGCTTCCGTCATGAATCCTTGGTTATGATATTCCGGGCCCAGCGCCCAGCCGATCTCAATAATATTGTCTTCCACAGACACCTGGTTAATAAAGCCAATCAGACGATCCTGAAGAAAGATTCCCTTCAGGAAAACCGATTCAGAAGCGGAAGTATCCCGGAAGTAAGCAAACATCTTATCTCGGGCTTCCGGTGTATCCAGCGGCGGAATCATATAGAAGCAGTTTACCTTCTCGGAGCAGAGAATACCGAATAGGGCATCCCGGTCTTTCTCTTTAATTTCTTTTAAAATCAGTCTCTCGGTCTTTAACATAAAATTACCACATATTTCTATTATTTCCATTTTACGGAATTATCCTTTACTCCGTGGCCGGTTCCAGCAGTGTCAGCGTCTTGTTGTCTGCATCCAGCCGGCATCTTACGCCCATAGGAAGTACGCCGATGGGTTCTGCGTGCCCGAAGTTTACGTTATACAAAATCGGCAGCTCCGGATGACCCGCCTCAAAGCCTACCACTTTGCGGTAAACTTCTTTATAGGCCTCGTATTTGCTGCGGCGGGCAGGCTTGCCCACAAGAATGCCGGAAATCACGTCAAAAAGACCCTGAGCGTTCAGGTTCCGCAGAATCCAGGCAAGGCAGTCCGCAGACATATCCTCTTCACTGGTTTCCAGGAACATAATCTTTCCGGTCCAGTCTTTTTTGGACGGCCAGAGTTCTGTGCCCAAAAGCTCAATAAATACGTCCAGGCAGCCTCCCAGAAGCTCACCTTCGGCAATTCCGCTGCCCTGAAGCACTTCGTAACCGATCTCTTCCGGATGATACTGCTTCTGCACGTTGATATTTTTCTCGTCCCACCAGACTTTTTCGTCCTCATCGTCGTACCAGTAGGGGGCGGAGGGAATTTCCAGCGCAGGCTGGGGGTCGAAGAGGGTCTTCTGAATCATTTCTGCGGTGTAATCGTTGATTTTTACGTATTCCGAGAAGTTGGTCAGAATGGTTGCCCCGTAATAGGAGCACAGACCCGCCTTGTGCATCATCATGTGATTGGTGGTGGTATCGGAAAAACCGGTGAAAATCTTGGGGTTGTTCCGCAGCACGTCAAAATCCACATAGGGCAGCAGGCGGATGGTATCGTCGCCGCCGATGGCGGTAAACACGGCCTTAATCTCCGGATTGCGAAAAGCCTCCATCAGGTCTGCCGCCCGGGCCTCCGGATGACGGTAAAGATAGTCCCGGCCCTTCAGAGCGTTGGGCATGACCACCACCTTCAGTCCGTAGTCTTTTTCCAGCCGCTCTTTTGCGATTTCCAGCCGGTGAATGGCCCAGGGTTCCCCAAGAGTTCCGGCGGAAAGGCTTACAATGGCAACGCTGTCGCCCTTTTGCAAATGTTTCGGCTTGATCATTTGATTCTCCTTTATAGAAAAATGGCAGAGAAGCGCTCTGCCCCAAATTACTGCAGCGGTTTTCTGGAAGGCTCCCCGGCCTTGCGGGGGTACTTTTTCGGAGTTTCCTTTACTTTGCGCACCACCACAAAAAGATGACCGCTTCCTTCCACGCCGTCGGAAATAATGTCACAGGGTTTGCCGCCCAGAATTTCAATGGCTTTAGCGGCTGCCCGGATTTCCTCCATGGCATCCTCCGTTTTATAGGCGATAAAATATCCGCCCGTTTTCACAAAGGGAAGGCAGTACTCGGAAAGGGTGGAAAGATTAGCCACTGCCCGGCTCACCACCACATCGAATTTCTTTTCCTTCGGCAGATCCTCCGCCCGGCAGTGCAGGGTCTTTACGTTGGCAAGGCCCAGCTTCTCTGCGGTATCCGCCACCACTGTCAGTTTTTTGGCCACGGAGTCCACCAGCAGGAATTCCTTGTCCGGATAAGCGATGGCCAAAGGAAGCCCCGGAAATCCGCCGCCGGTGCCCATGTCCATCACGGTTTTTGCCGACGCAAACTGAGGGCAGACCCGTATGGTCAGGGAATCTTCGATATTCTTTTGGTAAAACTCTTCCCGGTCCCGGATGGCGGTAACGTTGATTTTTTCGTTCCAGTCCAGAATCAGATCCGTCAGTTTACTGTAAATTTCGTCCATATTTTTCAAGATAAATCAGCAGTACGTTAATGTCGGCAGGGGAGACGCCGGAAATGCGGGAAGCCTGTCCCACGGAAACCGGCCGCTGGGCGTCCAGCTTTTCCTTGGCTTCGTTGCGCAGACCATCCATGGCCAGATAGTTCAGATCCGCCGGAAGCTTCCGGTTTTCCAGATGCTTGAACTTCTCGATCTGCGCCTGCTGCTTGTCGATGTATCCCGCGTATTTGATGGCCACTTCCACCTTGGTGCGCACATGATAGGCAAGCTCCGGGCGTCCGCTGTCCAGCGGCAGCAGGTTTTCGTAGGTGATCTCCGGCCGCTTTAAAAGCTCCGCCAGAGAAATTCCGTTGTCCAGCTCCGGCGCCCCGATGCTCCGCAGGTAGGCATTGGCTGCGGTGGGCGTAGTGCGTGCTTCGGAAAGCCTTGCAATTTCATCTTCCATGGCCTTTTTATCCGCCAGGAATTTTTCATATCTTTCGTCGGAAACCAGTCCGATATCCCGGCCCTTCTGGGTCAGACGGATGTCCGCATTATCCTGACGCAGCACCAGACGGTACTCTGCCCGGGAGGTCATCATGCGGTAGGGCTCGTTGGTTCCCTTGGTAATCAGATCGTCCAGAAGAACACCGATGTAGGCTTCGGAACGGTCCAGAATAAAGGGTTCTTTTTCGTCAATCCACAGGGCGGCGTTGATGCCCGCTATCAGGCCCTGGGCCGCGGCTTCTTCGTATCCGGAGGAACCGTTGAACTGACCGGCGCAGAAAAGTCCCGGGAACTTCCGGTGCATCAGGTTCAGCTGCAGATCCAGAGGATCGATGCAGTCGTACTCAATGGCATAGGCACTGCGCACGATGCGGATATTTTCCAGACCCGGAATGGTCTTATAAAATGCCTCCTGCACGTCTTCGGGCAGAGAAGTGCTCATACCCTGCAGGTACATTTCTTCGGTGGAAAGGCCTTCCGGCTCCACGAAGAGCTGATGACGCTGCTTGTCCGGAAAACGATCCAGCTTGCTTTCGATGGAAGGACAGTACCGGGGACCAACGCCCTCGATCATGCCGCCGAACAAAGCGCTGCGGGAGAAATTGTCCCGGATGATTTTATGGGTTTCTGCGTTGGTATAAGTAAGCCAGCAAGGCTCCTGATCCCGGTCCACGTCTTCGTCCAGGAAGGAGAAAGGGACGGGCTTTTCGTCGCCCAGCTGAATTTCCATCTTGGAATAATCCAGAGAAGAGGCGAGGGCTCTGGCCGGGGTACCGGTCTTAAAACGCCGGGTGACCAGGCCTCTCTTTGCCAGAGATGCAGAAAGCTCCACGGAAGGGGACAGGCCGTTGGGGCCGCTGTCGTAACCCGCGTCGCCGATAAAAATCTTGCCGCCCAGAAAGGTGCCGGTGGCGATTACCGCCGCCTTGCAGGAATAATAGGCGCCGGTCTTTAAAATCACGCCCTTCACGCCGCCTTCCGGGTCCATATCGATATCGATTACTTCGCCCTGACGCAGCAGCAGATTTTCCTGCCGCTCCAAGGTGCGCTTCATTTCTTCGTGATAGCGCCGCTTGTCCGCCTGGGCACGCAGGGAATGCACCGCCGGACCCTTAGAGATGTTCAGCATCTTGCTCTGGATAAAGGTTTTGTCGATGCAGATTCCCATCTGCCCGCCCAGGGCGTCGATTTCCCGCACCAGATGACCCTTACCCGTGCCGCCGATGGCCGGATTGCAGAACATATTGGCCACAGCCTCCAGATTAATGGAAAGAATTAAAGTTTTCTTTCCCATCCGTGCCGCAGCAAGCGCAGCCTCGCAGCCCGCGTGGCCCGCTCCGATTACTATAATATCGTATGCGCCTAACTGTTTAATCTCCATTATTTACCCAAACAGAACCGGGAGAATACTTCGTTTAAAACTTCGTCGCCGGCTGTCTCTCCGGTAATCTCTCCCAGATAATCGAAGGCAGCCTTTACGTTTACTTCAATAAAATCTATGGCCTCGCCGCCGCGGGTCATTGCTCCGGCTTCCCGGATTTCTTCCATGGCTTTGCGCAGAAGCTCCGCGTGGCGAACATTGGTTACCAGCACGTCGTCTTCCCGGCGCACTCTGCCGCCGTCCACAAAGGACTGGATGGCATCTTCGATCTGCTCCAGACCCTCCCCGTTTTTAAAGGAGGTCGGAATGCCTTCCGCAGAAATTCTGCTGCCCAGATCGGTCTTGTTCAGCACCGTAATGCAGGGGCGTCCCTCTGCCATGGCCAGCAGCTCCCTGTCTTCTTCGGAAAGCTCTTCGGAGGCATCAAGCACCAGAATCAGAAGGTCTGCCCGGTTGAAGGCATCCTTGCTGCGCTCGATGCCGATGCTTTCCACCAGATCATCCGAATCGTGAATTCCGGCGGTGTCGATAAACTCGATGGGAATGCCCCGCACACTGGCAGACTCCTGAATGGTATCCCGGGTGGTGCCCGGAACCGCGGTAACGATGCTGCGGTTTTCCTTCAGGAAAAGGTTCATCAGGGAAGATTTTCCCACGTTGGGCTTGCCCACGATGGCAACCTTCAGACCCTCCCGCAGAATTTTTCCTTCCCCGTAAGAAGCGTTTAAATTATAAAGACTATCGTATATCGCCGATAGACTATTATCAATATTTTGATAGGTGATTACCTCAATATCCTCGTCGGGGTAATCCATATTTACGGTAAGAGAAACCAGAAGCTCTAAAATCTCTTTGCGGATTTCTTTTACCTTTTTCGACACGCTGCCTTCCAGCTGCTGCACCGCGCTGTCGTAGCTTCTTCCCGTTCTGGCTTTGATCAGATCGATGACTGCTTCCGCCTGGGAAAGGTCCATTCGTCCGGACAAAAAGGCCCGCTTGGTGAACTCGCCCCGATCCGCCAGCACCGCACCGTTTTTCAGCAGCAGCGCCAGAATATTGCGCACGGAAAGATTGCCGCCGTGACACTGAATTTCCGCCACATCTTCGCCGGTGTAGGTGTTGGGCGCCTTCATGTAAACCGCAAGAGCTTCGTCGATAATGCTCCCGTCCGCCGGATCCTTTACCAGTCCGTAGTACATGTGCCGGGGAGCAAAATCAAAAGATGCGGTCTTTTCCGGATTCTTTTCTCCGATGGAATCCGCATGTCCGCTTTCCGCGCCGCTCTTTTTCCGGACAAAAACTTTCTTTAAAATTTCCAGGCTGTCCGGTCCGGACATTCTGACAATACCGATGCCGGCTTCTCCGTATGCTGTTGAAATTGCTGCAATCGTTGTGTCTTTCATAAAAATAAAAGGCCGCTTTTCGCGGCCCTGCATTATTTCTTAGGTTCGATAACAACCCTTCTGTAAGGCTCGTCGCCTTCACTTCTTGTATTGATTCCCTCAATTCCCTGAAGTGTAGTATGTATAACCTTTCTTTCGTATGGGTTCATCGGCTCCAGTCTTGCGTATCTTCCGGTCTTCTTTACCTTTTCCGCCAGACGAACCGCCAGCTTTTCCAGAGTTGCTTCGCGCTTTGCCCGATAATTTTCTGCATCCACAACTACACGGATATACTCGTCTTCGCCCTTATTTACTACAAGGCTTGTCAGGTACTGGATGGCGTCGAGGGTCTGTCCTCTCTTACCGATTACCGTACCGGTGTCCTTACCTTCTACGTCGGCATATACGCTGTCTTTATTGACCGCAACCTTTACGCTGACTTCAATGCCCATTTCCTTAAAGGTCTTATCCAGGAATTCCTTTGCGGGATGATCTTCGGTTTCTACCAGATCATCCGGCTTCTGGCTGACAAGAGCGTGCTGGGAAATTTCAATCTTTGTATTTTCTTCCTTTTCCGGCTTCTCTCTCTTTTCAGCCTTCTTTTCTTTGTTCGGCTTTCTGTTTCTGGGCTTCTTTTCTTTCTTCGGGGAAGGGGCTTCTTCTTTTGCTTCTTCCTTCTTTTCTTCTTTTACTTCTTTGCTTTCCTTTGCCGGAGCTTCTTTCTTTTCCGGCTTTGCAGCTTCCTTTACAGGTTTTTGCGGCTTCGGTTCTTCCTTAACGATTTCTTCCACTCTTACCTTGGCAAGCTTGGAACCGATTCCGAAAAATCCTCTGGTAGGCTCTTCCAGCACGGTAACGGTAACCTGTTCTCTGGAAAGCTTCAGGTCCTGAAGGGCGAGATTTACAGCAGCTTCTATGCTGTCGCCCCATTTTTCAGAATATTTCATTTAATAATTTGCCTCCAAAAATTGAGATTACCTGCTTCTCTTCATTCTTTTTGCAACTTCCTGATTGATTTCTTTTTCTCTGTCCTTCTTCTTTTTCTTCTGCTTGAATGCCCAGGTCTGAACCATGGAGAAAAGATTTCCGACAGCCCAGTACAGTGCAAGCGCCGCCGCATAAGACTTTCCGAAGAGGAAAATCATTACGGGGAAAAAGTAAGTCATCATCTTCATGGATCCGCCGGTATCCGGTGTCTGTGCTGTGGTGAAATACGTGGAAATACCCGCAATCAGCGGAAGAATCCAGGCATCCGGCTGGCACAGGTCAGGAATCCACAGGAAGGATTCATGTACGGCAGAAATCATTGCCGGGTTAATACCGCCTACATAAAGAAGCGGATTGCGCAGAAGTGCAAACAGACCCAGAATAATCGGCATCTGAATCAGAAGCGGAAGGCAGCCGGAAAGAGGACTGACGTTGGCCTCTGCGTACACATCATTCAGTTTTTCGTTCATTGTTGCCTTGTCTGCAGCGTATCTTTCCTGGATTTCATTAATCTTCGGCTGCAGCTCGGCCATGGCAGCAGAATACTTATTCTGCTTGGCATAGAGCGGTAAGAGCACAAGTCTTACCAACAGTGTTAGTAAAATAACAGAAAGACCGTAGTTATTGACCAGCGAATAAATCACCGCCAGGAGTCTTCCTATTATTCTTGCTAAAAATGCTGTCATTTTTCCTCCCGGATCCTATGGAACAGGATCATAACCTCCGGGTTTTCCCGGACGACATCTGAGGATTCTTTTTATCGCCAGCTTTCCGCCTTTAATAACGCCGTATTTTTCTATGGCCTCTTTTGCGTAAGCAGAGCAGGTCGGAATAAACCTGCAGCACCCGGGGTGTCTGGGAGAAATGCAGACCTGATAAAATTGTATCAATAAAATCAGTAGCTTCTTCATACCCTAAGAATGCCTGCTTTTTTCATTGCGGCTTCAATTGCTTTTTTCACATCCGCACATTTCGAATCTTGAATCGCGGGCCTGGCAATAAATAAAAAATCCATTCCTACGGGAACATCGTAGTCTTTTTCGATTAACCGAAAAGCTTCTTTCATCAACCGGGTGCTTCTGTGGCGAACCACACTGTTTCCTACTTTTTTGCTCGCCAAAAAGGCCTTGCGGCTGTACTCCAAGTGATTGGGCAGGAATACAATCACCGCAACCCTGCTGCCTACGGATTTTCCCTTGTTGTGAAGACGGTTAAAGTCTTCCTTTTTTCTGAGAATTTCCGCTTTTTTCATAAAACTTTTCCATTAAAGCAAAAAGGCGCTTATAAAGCGGCCTTTAAGCACTGAGAGATTTTCTGCCCTTAAGTCTTCTTCTTTTAAGAACATTGCGTCCGTTCTTTGTGGACATTCTCTTTCTAAAGCCGTGTTCCTTTGCTCTCTGACCCTTTTTTGGCTGATAGGTCATTCTTCCTTTTGACATATAAATTGCCTCCTTTTCCCAAACTTTATATTTTTGGGCATAGCCTAATTATTATATATTTCAACCGTTGCCTTGTCAACCAAAAACGCTTTCCCATCCGGAAGCATTTCTCTGATTTTTTCATCAAGAGAAGCGGTTGTAATAAACACCTGAACATCCTTCATTGCCCGGATCAGATAGCTTTGTCTGCCCGGATCCAGCTCGGATAAAACATCATCCAAAAGAAGCACCGCATCCTTTCCGGTTTCCTGCTTGATCAAATCGATTTCCGC
Organism: Anaerovoracaceae bacterium; assembly: GCA_045643345.1. Classification (GTDB taxonomy): domain Bacteria; phylum Bacillota; class Clostridia; order Peptostreptococcales; family Anaerovoracaceae; genus RUG13409. Next base: position 22,743 of record JAZUKP010000136.1, read on the forward strand.
CAGCTTCAGAGAAAGCGCAGCGGTACGCTGCTGTCCCTGAGAACCGTAGGAACGGATGTCTGTTTCGTTGATTTTTATGCAGATATCGTCCTTATGGGGACCGAAAGAGGTATATCCCTTATACGCATCTGCTTCAAATGTTTTTTTGAGTTTTTCTTTATATTCTTCTTTGGTAAAATTTTTGCCGATTTCGCTTTCGTAGCATAAATCCAGATTTTCTTTTCCGCCGGAAATATCCAGATGAATTCTTTTGCTGATTTCGCTGAGTCTTTCCGTAAAGGCAATTCTTTCCTTTGCAATGCGAAGACCGTAATCCGCCAGCGCTTCGTCGAAAACTTCAAACAGCTTTTCATCGGAGCTGTGGCTTTTTAAAAGATAATTCCGCTGCTTTAAAACCTTTTTGTAATTTCCAAGATCGGAATAATACACCGGCTTGATCTGGCAGAGCTCCCGGTCCAAAAATTTTCTGCGGTTGTCCGGACCTTCTTTTACGATTTTTAAATCATCCGGAGAAAAAACCACGATATATACGTTTTCCAGCAGGTCCGCACTGCGCTGCAGCTTTACGCCGTCCAGCTTTAAAACTTTTCCTTCCTTTTGATAAAGAATCTCTATTTCGGTTTCCCGGTCTTCGTCGCAGACAACAGAAACAGCCTTTGAAAACTCCTCTCCAAAGGCTATCATATCCTGATCTTTGTTGGTCCGGAAAGATTTTCCCAGGCCCATGATAAAAAGACTTTCGATTAGGTTGGTCTTTCCTTGGGCGTTTTCTCCGAAAATAATGTTCAGTTTCGGGTCAAACTCCAAATAAAGATTCTTGTAGTTTCTGAAATTCTGCAGCTTTACGCTTTTAAAATACATTAAACGGAAGCAATTCTTACCGGAAGGACAAGATAAGTAAACTCACTGCCTTCTTCCGGCTTAATCAGGCAGGCAGATACGGCAGAGCCCATTTCAAAGACCACTTCTTCGTCGGAAACGGTCTTTAAAACGTCAATCAGATACTTGGAGTTAAATCCGATGACCAAATCGCTGCCTTCCACATCGGCGCCTACGTGTTCGTTTACATTTCCTTCTTCAGATCTGGATTCGATGTCCAGTCCGTCGCTTGTAATATTGATTTTAATCAGATTGTTCTTTCCTTCTTTTGCAAACAGGGAAGCTCTTTCGATGGAATTAAGCATATCCTCTCTGTTTACGAAAAATCTTGTCTGATAAGAAGAGGGGAGAATGTCGTTGTATTTAATGAATTCTCCTTCCAGAAGTCTTGCCACGATTTTGGTATCTTCCGTTAAGAATTCCGCTTTTTTATCCTCCAGACGCAGAGAGATTTCTTCGCCGTTTTCTTCGTTTAAAATCTTGTAAACCTCTGCAAGAATATCCGCGGGAATAATCACGGATTTTTCGGTTCCCACATTGGTTTCCTTTTCTGCAATGGCCATGCGGAAGCCGTCGATGGTTACCGCTTCGATGGACTGATCCTTCAGCTTGATTAAGCAGCCGGTAAGGATACCTTTCTTTTCATCGGTGCTGGCGGCGAAAAGAACCTTTTTAATAATATCTTCAAAATCTTTCTTGTTCAGATCGATAAATTCATCGGAGTTTACACCGCCTACGATGGGGAATTCTTCCGGCGGGAAGGAAACGATGGAAAAATCGGAGCCGAGGCAGTTGATTGCAAGCTTTCCTTCTTCCTTTTCGCAGTCGATTTTTACCAGGGAATTCGGAAGCTTTCTTAAAATATCGCCGAATAATTTGGCGGAAACAACGCTCTGTCCGTTTACGGAATTCTGAACGTCAATGCTGGTTTCGATGCTCATATTCAAATCCGAAGCGGTAAAGGTGGCTCTGCCGTCCTTAACGGAAATTAAAATTCCTTTTAAAATCGGAATGGTGGTTCTGGAAGAAACGGCTCTGCTTACGGTATTGACTGCGCTTAAGATTGCTGCCTGGGAACAAATGAATTTCATGAATGTGCCTCGCTTATTTTATTTATAGTTCAGTGCTGTTGCTGCGGTTGGGCTGTGGAAACTGTGGAAAACTCGGAAACACGTTGAATTTTCATAGTTTTCAATTGTTGAAAAGTTGTGGAAAACAAGGAACACTTTCCACAGCGCTTACTCGCTGATTTTCTCTTTAATTGTGTTGATGGTATTGTACAGCTCTTTTGAGCTTTTGATTTCCTCGCAGATTTTTTCGTAGGAATGCATAATGGTGGTATGGTCTCTTCCGCCGAACATTTCTCCGATTTGCGGGAAGGAGCTTTCCAGCATTTCCCGGATCAGATAGATTGCAATCTGCCGCGGATAGGCTACTTTTCTGGAGCGCACGGAGGATTCCATATCCGCTACCTTGATGCCGAAATAGGAAGCCACGGATTTTTTGATTTTTTCCGCGCTGATTTTTTCGTTCTTCGGCTTAAAAAGGTCGGAAAGAACCTTTTTGGTCAGAGATACGTTGATTTCCTGGTTCATAATCAGGGAAAAGCCCAGCACTCTGGAAAAAGCACCTTCCAGTTCCCGGATATTTCCTTCCGTATTCTGTGCGATCAGCTCCAGCGCTTCCATGGTTTTTTCGTTGGATACGTCTACGTTGTTCAGAAGAGCCTTATTTTTCAGGATGGCCAGTCTGGTTTCGTATTCCGGCGGCTGAATGTCTACGGAAATACCCCAGGCAAACCGGGAAGTAATCCGCTCCGGCAGATTATCGATTTTCGTGGGGTGCTGGTCGCTGGTAAATACCAGCTGCTTTCCCGCGTTCAGCAGAGCGTCGAAGGTATTGAACAGTTCCTCTTCAATGAATTTTTTTCCGGCGATAAACTGTACGTCGTCGAACAGAAGATAATCCAGTCTGCGGTATTTATCCTTAAATTGCTGCTGCTTGCTGGTGCGGATGGCTTCGGAAAGCTCGTTGACAAAGGTCTCGGAATTGACGTAAAGCACCTTCTTTTTCGGCTTATTCTGTTTTACGTACTGTCCGATGGCGTGCATCAGATGGGTTTTTCCCAGGCCCGGTCCGCCGTAAATGAAAAGAGGATTGTATTTCTTGGAATATCCCTCCGCTACGGCCAGAGAAGCTGCGCAGGCAAAATTGTTGTTGGGTCCCTTAACAAAGCTTTCAAAGGTGTATTCCGGGTTCAGCCGGTCCTCCCGGATCTGGTTGTCGGATTCTTCTTCTTCGATTTCTCCGTCATCCGTTACTTCTATTGTATATTCTTTTCCGAATACGGCAAAAACAGCATCTTTTATTTCATTATAATAACTGACCACTTTATTCTGATAGAAGGTGGGGTTATTGTTGCTGCACTTCAGGTAAAGCTTTCCTTCCTTTTCGGATAATCTAATCGGAAGCAGCGGCTTAAAAAACGTGCTGATCTGTATATCATCGAGCCGGTTCTCCTGGTAGAGATTTTCGAGCAGCTCGTCCCATTTTTCTTTTAATTCTTTTTGTTTCATTCTTCTTTTTCCGCTTCTTTTTTCTGTGGGATTTGTATTATAGCAGAAAAAGTTTTCCACAGGAAGAAGCACAATGCAAAAGCGAAATTATTAACCTGCACAGGGTTTTTCCACTTCTTGTGGAAAAAGAAAAAACAGTTTTCCACAGGACCTATATATAGTGTTTTAAAGAAAAATCGCCGATTTAGGGCCTCCCAAAATTATTTTTGGAGATTTTCCGCTCCGGTTTATTATTTTCGCTCAAAATCTTGATTTTTCGTCTCTTATCTGTTATAATTGCTTGGTTAAAAAGCTGCTTAACCGTTCAAATTTCAATTATGCGGAGGACATAATGCCAACTGAAACTCAAAACAAAGAATATAATGCCGCCCAGATACAAGTTCTGGAGGGATTGGAGCCTGTACGGAAACGTCCGGGCATGTATATCGGTACTACCAGCTCCCGGGGTCTGCACCATCTGGTCTACGAAATTGTGGACAACAGTGTGGACGAAGCGCTGGCAGGCTACTGCAGGCATATTCAGGTGGCCATTTTAGAGGATAACAGTATTGAGGTTCTCGATGACGGCCGCGGTATGCCGGTAGACGAGCATCCCAAAATGCACAAACCGGCTCTGGAAGTTATTATGACAGTTCTTCACGCCGGCGGCAAGTTTGGCGAAGGCGGATATAAAGTTTCCGGCGGTCTTCACGGCGTAGGTGCGTCGGTTGTAAACGCGCTTTCCGAATATATGATGGTAGAATCCATGCGCGGCGGAAAAATTTACCGCCAGGAATATGCCAAGGGCGTAAAAACCACGGAAGTAACCGTAGTGGGAGAATGCGGCAATAAGACCGGTACCCACACTATTTTCCGCCCGGATCCGGAGATTTTCGACGAGACCGTTTACGATTTCGGCACCCTGCAGGCAAGACTGCGGGAAATGGCTTTCTTAAACAAGGGTCTGAAGATTTCTCTGGAAGACAAGAGAGAAGGTAAGAAAAAGAAGGAAAGCTACTGCTACGAGGGCGGAATTAAAGAATACGTCCAGTTCCAGAACAAAAACAAGACCCCGATCCACGACAGCATTATCTACTACGAAGCCCAGAAAAAGGACAGCGAAGTGGAAATCGCCCTGCAGTGGACCGACGGTTACACCGAAAATATCTATTCTTACGCCAACAACATCAACACCATCGAAGGCGGTACCCATCTGGTGGGCTTTAAGGCCGCTCTGACCAAGGTGTTCAACGACTATGCCCGCAAGGCGAAAATATTAAAGGAAAAAGATTCCGATCTGGACGGCGACGACATCCGCGAAGGCCTGACCGCCATCGTATCCGTGAAGCTTTCCGAGCCGCAGTTCGAGGGTCAGACCAAGACCAAGCTGGGCAATGCTCCCATGCGTTCTCTGGTGGACAGCGTCACCAAGGAAGAACTGATGGCTTTCCTGGAGGAGAACCCTTCCCAGGCAAGAATTATCGTAGATAAATGCGTCAAGGCCGGCCGGGCCAGAGAGGCAGCAAGAAAGGCCAGAGAACTGGCCAGAAGAAAGACAGCCCTGGACAGCACCTCGCTGCCGGGCAAGCTGGCAGACTGCTCCGAAAAGGATCCGGCAAAGTCCGAGATTTTTATCGTAGAGGGAGACTCCGCCGGCGGCTCCGCCAAGGAGGGAAGAGACCGCAAAACCCAGGCTATTCTGCCGCTGCGGGGCAAAATTCTGAACGTGGAAAAGGCCAGACTGGACCGCATGCTGGCTTCCGATACCATTAAAGATATGATCACCGCCTTCGGCTGCGGCATCGGCAGCGAGTTTGACATCAGCAAGCTGCGCTATCACAAGATCATTATCATGAGCGATGCCGATGTGGACGGCGCGCACATCCGCACCCTGATGCTGACCCTGTTCTTCCGCTACATGCCTCAGCTCATCGAGGAAGGACATATTTACGCGGCCCAGCCGCCGCTGTTCCGCTGCAAGGTGGGCAATGATATGCGCTACACCTACTCCGACGCGGAGCAGGACAAGACCCTGGCGGAAATGGCCCAGAAGTATCCGGGCAAAAAGATCGACATCCAGCGCTACAAAGGTTTGGGCGAAATGGACGCTACCCAGCTTTGGGAAACCACCATGGATCCGGCCACCCGCACCCTGGTGCAGATTACCGTAGACGACGTGGCCCGGGCAGATCAGATCTTTACCACGCTGATGGGCGACAAGGTTCCGCCCAGAAGGCAATTTATAGAAGAAAACGCGCAGTATGCGCAGCTGGATTTCTAAGGAGGCAGTTTCAATGGAAGAAAATAAAGACAACAGCAGGCTGCTTCAGCATGAAATATACGACGAAATGAAAAAATCCTACATCGATTATTCGATGTCGGTTATCGTTTCCCGCGCTTTGCCGGACGTTCGCGACGGACTAAAGCCGGTTCACAGAAGAATCCTCTACGGAATGGACGTTCTGGGCAATACCCCGGACAAACCCCATAAAAAGTCCGCCAGAATCGTGGGCGAAGTTATGGGTAAGTACCACCCCCACGGAGATGCTTCCATCTATGATGCCATGGTAAGACTGGCCCAGAACTGGAACATGCGTTACCCCCTGGTGGACGGTCACGGCAACTTCGGTTCCATGGACGGTGACGGCGCCGCTGCTTCCCGTTACACGGAAGCCCGCATGGCACCCTTTGCCCTGGAAATGCTCCGGGACATCGACAAGGATACCGTAGACTTTATTCCCAACTACGACGGCGAAGAAAAAGAGCCGGTGGTGCTGCCGGCCAGATTCCCCAATCTGCTGGTGAACGGCTCCAACGGTATTGCGGTCGGTATGGCCACCTCCATTCCGCCCCACAATCTGCGGGAGGTCATTCAGGGAACCATCCTTCTGATCGACAATCCGGAAACCACCGACGAGGAGCTGGCTCAGGTAATCAAGGGACCGGACTTCCCCACAGGTGCCACCATCGTGGGAAAATCCTCCATCCGCGAAGCCTATAAAACCGGTCAGGGCAAGGTAAAGGTGCGTGCCAAGGGCAGCATCGAAGAAGGTGCCAGAGGCCAGGTTTCCATCGTATTTACCGAAATTCCCTACCAGGTGAACAAGGCCCAGATGATTGCGCACATTGCGGAGCTGGTCAAGGACAAAAAGCTGGACGGCATCAAGGACATCCGCGACGAGTCCTCCAAGGGCGAGGTCCGGGTGGTCATCGACCTGAAAAAGGACGTAAACCCCAAGGTCATGCTGAACCGGCTGTATAAGCACACCGAGCTGGAATCCAACGTGAGCATTATTATGATTGCGCTGGTGGACGGCAAGCCGGAGCTTCTGTCCGTAAAGCGCATTCTGGAAGAATATATCAAGCACCAGAAAGAGGTCCTGACCAGAAGAACCCGTTTCGACCTGGCCAAGGCCGAGGCAAGAGCCCACATTTTAGAGGGTTACATTATTGCCCTGGACAATATCGACGAAATTATTAAGACCATCCGGGAAGCCTACGACGACGCCAAGGAAAGACTGATGGCCCGCTTCGGACTCTCCGATAAGCAGGCACAGGCCATTCTGGAAATGCAGCTGAGAAGACTGCAGGGTCTGGAACGGGACAAGATCGAGGCGGAATATGCGGACCTGCAGAAGAAGATTGCCTACTACAAGAGCCTGCTGGCAGACGAACATCTGCTGATGGGCGTGGTAAAGGACGAATTAAAGGAAGTTGCCATCAAGTGGGGCGACGACCGCAAGACCGAAATCATTGCCGACGAAGACGAAGTGGACGAAGCGGCCCTGATCGAGGAACAGGACGTGATCGTCACCGTTTCCCACCTGGGCTACATCAAGCGGGTTACCGCAGACACCTACAAGACCCAGAAGCGGGGCGGCCGGGGCATTACCGGACAGACCACCAGAGAAAACGACTTCGTACGCCATCTGGTGTCCTGCTCCACCCACGACACCCTGATCTTCTTTACCAACTGCGGCAAGGCCTACACCATCCGGGGCTTCGAGATTCCGGAAGGCGCCCGCACCGGCAAGGGCATTCCGGCCATCAACTTCCTGAATCTGATGCAGCACGAGCGCATCAGCTCCGTCATGGCGGTGAAGGAAGTGGACCAGAACAAGTTCCTGATCGCGGTGACCAAGCAGGGTATTATCAAGAAGACTCAGGTTTCCGAATTCAACACCAACCGCAAGACCGGCCTGATTGCCATCAAGCTGAAGGAAGGCGACGAGCTGGTAGGCATTAAGGAAACCACCGGCACCAGCAACGTGATTATCGTGACCAAGCAGGGCAAGTGCATTGCCTTCTCCGAAGAGGACGTGCGGCCCATGGGCAGAAACGCTACCGGCGTCCGGGCGATTTCGCTGGGCAAGAACGACGAAGTGGTCTCCATGGAGCTGGCGGAAAAGAAGGAAGAGCTGCTGGTGGTAACCCAGAACGGCTACGGCAAGCGCACGCCGGTAAAGGAATACAAGATTCAGGAAAGAGGCGGCAAGGGCCTTC
>JAZUKP010000137.1:0-11830 GCA_045643345.1 Anaerovoracaceae bacterium
ACCGGCTACGTGGTGCGCGGCGAGGAGTGGATGGCATCTCTGCCCATTCACGTGCAGCTGTTTGCGGCCATGGGCTGGGAACACCCGGTCTACTGCCACAACACCAGCTTAATGAAGATCGACGAAACCACCGGCCAGAAGCGCAAGCTTTCCAAGCGCAAGGATCCGGAGCTGGGCCTGTCCTTCTACAAGGAGCTGGGTTACTTCCCGGAGGCGGTCCGCGAATACCTGCTGACCATCCTCTGCTCCGACTTCGAGGAATGGCGCATTGCCAACCCCGCGGCGGATTACAGCGAATTCCATTTCTCCGCAGACAAGATGTCCGATTCCGGCACCCTGTTCGACATCAACAAGCTGAACGACGTGTCCAAGGACGTACTGGCCAGAAAGTCCGCAGCGGAAATCTACGATTTTATGCTGGGCTGGGCCGAAGAATACCATCCGGAAAAGGCTGCCCTGCTCCGCGATAACAAAGAGCTTCTGCTGAAGGTCTTCGACATCGACCGGGGCGGCGAAAAGCCCAGAAAGGACCTGGTTTACGCGGGACAGATCTTCGAGTTTGTAAAATATTTCTTCGATGAATACTTCGTATACGAATCCCAGTGGCCCGCAGAGGTTTCTCCGGAAGACCGCAAGGCCATCCTGGCAAAATACGCGGAAAGCTACGATCCGGCGGACGACAACTCCGCATGGTTCGAGAAGGTCCGCGGTATTACGGCGGAGCTGGGCTACGCGGTAAAGCCCAAGGATTTCAAGAAGAATCCGGATCAGTACAAAGGTCACGTGGGTCATGTGTCCGGCGTCATCCGCATCGCGATTACCGGCAGAGCCAACAGCCCGGATCTTTGGACCATACAGCAGATCATGGGCCCGGAAACAGTCAAGGCAAGAATTGCAAAGGCGGCGGAAGCATAAACTATGGAACTGAAAGACTATAAACATATACATTTTATCGGCATCGGCGGCATCGGCGTATCCGCCATTGCGGAAATTGTGGCAAGCCGCGGCGTGATCGCCTCCGGCTCCGATATGAAGGCCAGCGACGTTACGGACAGCCTGATTCGTCAGGGCATTGCGGTGCACATCGGTCACGATGCAGCCAACATCGAAGGCGCAGACCTGGTGGTTTATTCCACCGCAGTCTCTTTGGAAAACCCGGAAATCGTGGCAGCCAAGGCGGCCGGCATTCCGGTAATTACCCGTTCCCGGGCTCTGGGTCTGATGATGACCGAATACCCCACTTCCATTGCGGTATCCGGTACCCACGGCAAGACCACGACCACCTCCATGGTGTCCCTGATTCTGCAGAACGCGGGACTGGACCCCACGGTGCTGGTGGGCGGCATCCTGAACGAATTCCAGAGCAACGCCCGCATCGGTGCGGGAGACAAACTGGTCACCGAGGCCTGCGAGTACATGGACAGCTTCCTGGATCTGCAGCCCCTCATCGAAATCATCCTGAACATCGATTCCGACCATCTGGACTATTTTAAGGATATTTATCACATTGCCCAGTCCTTCAAGGTCTTTACGGATCACCTGAAAGAAGGCGGCTTTATTGTGGCCTTCGATTCCAACCCCTTCGTCAAGTCCGTTACCGACGACTGCGATAAGCGGGTGGTGACCTTCGGCTACAACGAAACCAGCGATTTCTACGCAAAGAATATCGATTTCAACGAAGAAGGACATCCCAGCTACGATCTCTACTCCAAAAACGGCTTTGAACGCCGCATTGAACTGGGCGTTCCCGGCGAGCACAACGTGGCCAATTCTCTGGCTGCCGTGGCCTGCTGCGTGACCCTGGGCGTGGACATGGACGTAATCGAGCGCACTCTGGAAGGCTTCCGGGGCACCCAGCGCAGATTTGATATCATCGGCAAGACAGCTGCAGGCTATACCATTGTCGACGACTACGGTCATCATCCCACCGAGGTAAAGGCCACCCTGGCAGCGGCCCGGCATCTGCCCCACAAGAAGATCTGGTGCCTGTTCCAGCCCCACACCTACACCCGGACCCTGGCTCACATGGACGAGTTTGCGGACGCCTTCGACGATGCAGACGCGGTCATCTTTGCGGAGATCTACGCGGCAAGAGAAAAGAACATCTACAAGCTTTCCTCCGCCAAGCTACTGGAAGATATAAGGCAGCGCCATCCGGACAAGGAAGCCTATTTCTTCGCAAGCTTCGAAGAGATCGAGGCCTTCGTGCGGGAACACGCGGCAGAAGGCGACATGGTCATTACCATGGGCGCGGGAGACATCTACAAGGTGGGAGAGAACCTCTTAAAATAAATGAAACGAGCGGAACGAGCCTGTACAATTACACAGATTCTGACGGACAACCCCAACCGTGACTTTTCGCTGGGGTACTTTGCGGAGCGCTTCGACTGCGCCAAGTCCAGCATTTCCGAAGATATTAAAATTGTCCGCAGCGCCATGGACGCGGCGGGACTGGGCTACGTGGAAACCACGTCCGGTTCCAAGGGCGGCGTGCGCTACGTACCCTACATCAGCAGAGAAGTGGCGGCAGCGTCGCTGGAAAAGCTGAAGGCGGCGCTGGAGGAAACTTCCCGGAACGTGGGCGGCGGCTACATCTATACCACCGACTTGATGTTCGACCCCAACGTGTGTCAGGCCTGCGCCATGCAGTTTGCCAAGCGCTTTGCGGCTTCCGAGGCAGACATCGTGGTGACGGTGGAAACCAAGGGCATTGGCGTGGCCATGCTCACGGCAAGACTTCTGAACATTCCGCTGGTGGTGCTGCGCAGAGAAGCCAAGGTTTCCGAAGGCTCCACCATTTCCATCAACTACTATTCCGGTTCTTCGGACCGGATTCAGAAGATGAGCCTTTCCAAGCGGGCCATTCAGTCCGGTGCCAAGGCCATCATCATCGACGATTTTATGCGCAAGGGCGGCACCTTAAAGGGTATCGAAGACATGTTGGCGGAGTTCGACGCCCGGGCGGTGGGCTTTGGGGCGGTCATCGTGGCCCAGGGCATCAAGGACAAAAAGATCGGCGATTTCTTCCCCATCATCATTATGGGGGAAAGCAGCGAAGATGGTTCCGGGATTACCATAAATCCCGATATAATATAATTTATTTTCGAAAGGAAGAAAAAAATGGGAGCTTTTTATTCAGAATTCAAAATCTTTTCCGGCAACGGAAATCCGGAGCTTGCACAGAAGATTTGTGACTGCCTCGGCGTTGAACTGGGCAAGGCCGAGGTAAAGAAATTCTCCGACGGAGAAATCGCGGTCAACATTCAGGAGTCCGTCCGCGGCAAGGACTGCTACATCGTACAGAGCACATCCAACCCGGTAAACGACAACCTGATGGAACTGTGCATTATGATCGATGCCATGAAGAGAGCCTCTGCAGGCCGCATCAACGCCGTCATTCCGTACTACGGCTATGCTCGTCAGGACAGAACCGCAAAGCCGAGAGATCCGATTACGGCCAAGCTGGTAGCAGAACTGCTGCAGGCAGCAGGTGCAGAAAGAGTCATCACCATGGACCTGCACGCCAACCAGATCCAGGGCTTCTTCGATATTCCGGTAGATCATCTGCAGGGCAATCCGCTGATGGTTAGATACTATCAGAAGCTGGTGGAAGAAAACCCGGAACTTGACCTGGTAGTTGTATCTCCGGACCACGGCAGTGTAGGCCGCGCCAGAAACCTGGCAACTCCGCTGGGATGCCCCATCGCCATCATCGATAAGCGCCGTCCGAAGGCCAACGTTTCCGAGATCATGAGCATCATCGGCGACATCGACGGCAAGGACTGCATCCTGGTAGACGATATGGTAGACACCGCAGGAACCATCTGCAACGCTGCCAACGCCATCAAGGAAAGAGGCGCCAAGAGCGTTCGTGCCATCTGCACCCACGGCGTGCTCTCCGGCCCGGCCATCGACAGAATCAAGGCTTCCGCCATCGATGAAATGGTATTCCTGGATACCATTGCCATTCCGGAAGAAAAAATGCTCCCCATCTTTAAGTCTCTGAGTGTTGCTCCGGTATTTGCGGAAGCAATCAGCAGAATATATAACAATCAGCCCCTTTCTGTAATTTTTGAATAGGACAGAAGATGAAAATTATTTGCGGCCTGGGAAATCCGGGAAAACTTTACGAGCTGACCCATCACAATATGGGCTTTCTGGCCATCGACGAGCTGGCCGACCGGCTGGACATTAAAGTGAATAAGCTGAAATTCAAGGCACTCCTGGGAGAGGGCCGGATTGGCGACGAAAAGGTCATCCTGGTAAAGCCGCAGACTTACATGAACCTTTCCGGCGAGGCTTTGCGCCCCATTATGGAGTTCTACAAAGCCTCTCCGGCAGACCTGATGGTAATTTACGACGACATCGACCTGCCCCTGGGCGCCATTCGTGTGCGGGGCAAGGGTTCCTCGGGCAGTCACAACGGGATGAAGTCCATTATCTATCAGCTGCAGTACGACAACTTTCCCCGCTGCCGCATCGGCCTGGGCGACCACGGTCAGGTGCCCTTGGACAAGTTCGTGCTGGCAGGGATTTCCGATCTGGAGGCCCCCATTCTGCGGGATGCGGTTTCCCGGGCGGCAGACGCTGCGGAGTGCTGGACCCGGGAGGGCATTGCCGAGGCCATGGCCCGCTACAACGCCAGGGAGCGGAAGGAAAAGAAGCCGGAGACGGCGGAATCGAAAGAACAAGCATGAATTACGAACAGTATTTAGACATTCAGCCGGAAGTAAAGGACGCCCTGGGCAGGGGACTTCCGGTTGTTGCTTTGGAAAGTACAATTTTAAGTCACGGCATGCCTTACCCGGAGAATCTGGATTTTGCGGCGAAGGTGGAAGAAGTGGTGCGGGCGGAAGGCTGCGTACCGGCGACCATCGCCCTAATGGGCGGCCGGGTGAAGGTGGGCCTTTCTGCGGAAGAACTGCAGATTATGTGCAAGGCGGAAAACGTGGGCAAGGTTTCCCGGCGGGATTTCCCCATCTACATTGCGGAGAAGAAGACCGGCGCCACTACCGTGGCCTCTACCATGATCGGCGCGGCCATGGCGGGCATTAAGGTCTTTGCCACCGGCGGCATCGGCGGCGTACACCGGGGCGGCGAAGTGACCATGGATATCTCTGCGGACCTGCAGGAGCTGGCTCACACCGACGTGTGCGTGGTCTGCGCAGGTGCCAAGCAGATTCGGATATCGGCAGGACCTTGGAATACCTGGAAACCATGGGTGTTTCGGTCATCGGCTGCCGGACCGAACATTTCCCCGCGTTCTTCTGTCCCGACAGCGGCTACGGTGTGGATTACACTGCGGAGAGCGAAGCGGACATCGCGAAGATTCTGAAAACCAAGTGGGACCTGGGGCTTTCCGGCGGCGTGCTGGTGGGCAATCCGGTTCCCGCAGAATATGCGCAGAACTTTGACGAGATGGAAAAGGTCATCGACAAGGCGCTGCAAATGGCGGACGAGGCCGGCGTGCACGGCAAGAACATTACGCCCTTCCTGCTGGCCACCATCAAGGACCTGACCGGCGGCGAAAGCTTTAAGTCCAACGTGGCCCTGGCTTTGAACAACGCAAAGTGCGCCGCAAAGGTGGCCAAAGCCTACGCGGAAATGAAATAGAACAGGGCAGTAAAATCGGGCTGTTCAAGGCGCGCAGCGTCTGAAAAGAGCGTTTGGTGCTGCTCTGAGTTATAGAGAAAAGTATAGATTCCCCACACTTTCGGAAAAACCGGCATGGTGTGGGGAGTTTTTGTGCCCGTTTTTCGGGTTATTTTAGGGAAAGTTCCCCACACTTGCGTGAAAACGGTCATGGTGTGGGGATTGTTTTTCAGAAAAAACAGAAAAAAAGTCCCCGCAGAGAGGAGTAATTGCCTCGGGTGTGGGGAGAAGCGTCAAAAATAAACGGCACAAAGCTTATCCCGGGAAAGGGAACCGTGCTTTTTTCGGCATTGTTTTGAGGATATTTCTTCGGAAGTTGAAATAACTGCACCAAACAGGCAAAAAGAAGTTGAAATAACTGCACCAAATCCCTCATGTAAACCGCCGGTTGACAGATTTTCATCCGTCGGTTAGTGGTTTTGTGCCACCAAATACGATAAAATATACTCGCTTAAGCAAGTTGCGGGCCGGACGCGGCAGATGCAAATTGTCGAAGGGAGTATTTTTTATGACATTAGGAGAGAGAATATCACAGAAAAGAAAAGCTGCCGGATTGTCCCAGGAGGCGCTGGGGGAAATCCTGGGGGTGTCCCGGCAGGCCATATATAAATGGGAGTCTGACCAGGCGGTGCCGGAGCTGGACAAGCTGATTCAGCTGAGCCGCGAACTTGAAGTACCCGTGGGCTGGCTGATCAGCGAGGAGGCGTATCCCGCAGGCGGCGGTTTGTCCGGTGCGGCGGGCATGGGTCAGACGGGTGCTGCGGACTCCGGACAGTCTGCAGAATCCGAGGCGTTCACGGCAGAAGACGCGGAAGAGATGACCCGCCGGGTGCTGCAAGACTATACCGCCCAGCTGCAGAAGGCGGAGGCGACCCGCAAGCTGCCCCGGGGCTACAAATGGCTGGCGGTACTGATGGCGGCGGCCCTTTTGATCGGCGCAGTACAGCTGCGGAATTTAAAACAGCAGTATCAGAATCTTTACAATTATATGGGCCGCATGGAGCTCCGCACCCAGCAGGAAATCGGCAATATCTCCGGTAATGTGCAGCGGGTGCTGGAAAAGTACAGCGATCTGACGGTTTCTGCGGACGTTCGGATTGTATCCGCGGACTATGCGTCCAACACGGTGCGCATTGAAATTTCAACGAAACCCAAGACCTATACCCAGGGGATGCAGGCAGTATTCCATCTGAATTACGGCGAGGGGATGCTGGATGTGACGGCCGCCGAAACCGCGGATAAGAGCTTCGACCCGACAGTGGACTGTCCTTTGACCAACGAAATCTCCGTGGACGTGGAGTTTATTACCGGCGAGATCAGCGAGAATAAGCATCTGGCAGATTTCGACGGGATGTATGACGTGTCCTTCGGGCTGTATTTTATCAAGTTCAGCGTGGAATTTGAGATGTTCGGCGGGTCGCTGGAGAAATACTGCACGGTGCATTACGAGCCGGAGAAGAGCTACTATATGGACGAGGAGCAGGGGCCGGCCAAGGCGGCGAAGCTGGAGATGGCGCTGTACGAGGACGACCGGAAGATTGCGGACTACACCTATATTGACGGCGTGCCGGAGGACGTGTCGGTAACCGGAGATTTTCCGGAGGGACAGAAAACTCTGTATTTTCGCCGGCCGGAGGGCTTAAAGCCGGATCTTTCCAAGCACACGTATAGGGAGATTTTAACAGTGACGGACGAACATGGCCGGGTGCTGACGGTGGAAGGCAGCTCTACCGAAGCTTACGGCTGGTAATCGGCAGCTCTGGCGAAAACGTATCATCCGGTGCGGCAGGCTTTGCGCCGCCGAATCAGACCGTCATATACAAAGAGCAGGTGAAAAATAAACACCTGCTCTTTTTTAATCTTCATAATTTTGTTATAATAAGTCGTTATACTGGAATCAAATATCACCGGCGGGCCGAGAAGTGCTCCCGTATTTTCTTCTGCCGGTGCTGTCAAAATAAATAAACGAGGCGCAAAATGCTTGAATTAAAAAATATCAAAAAGGATTATCCTGCGGGCGGCGACACGGTCCATGCGTTAAAAGGCATCGACCTTCGCTTCCGCTCCAACGAATTCGTGTCCATTCTGGGACCCTCTGGCTGCGGCAAAACCACCATGCTGAACATTGTGGGCGGACTGGACGGCTATACCTCCGGCGATCTGGTGATCAACGGCAAGTCCACCAAGGACTTTAAGGACCGGGACTGGGACACCTACCGCAATCATTCCATCGGTTTTGTATTCCAGAGTTACAACCTGATTCCGCACCAGACCGTACTGCAGAACGTGGAGCTGGCCCTGACCCTGTCCGGCGTGGGCAAAAAGGAGCGCCGTCAGCGGGCGGCGGCGGCCCTGGAGCAGGTGGGTCTGGGCGACCAGCTTTCCAAAAAGCCTGCGGAGGTGTCCGGCGGCCAGATGCAGCGTGTGGCCATCGCCCGGGCGCTGGTCAACAATCCGGACATCATGCTGCTGGACGAACCCACCGGCGCCCTGGACACCGAAACCGGCATCATGGTTATGGAGATCCTCAAGAAAGTGGCTTCGGACCGTCTGGTGATTATGGTTACCCACAATCCGGAGCTGGCGGAGCAGTATTCCACCCGCATCGTGCGCATGCTGGACGGCCGGGTGGTAGGCGACACCATGCCGCTTTCCGAGGAAGAAACCGCACAAGAGCGGGCCCTGGAAGCGGAAAAAGCGGAGGCGGAAAGTAAAAAGAAGCGCCCCTCCATGAAGTACCGCACTGCCTTCGGCCTGTCCTTAAAGAATCTGTTCACCAAGAAGGGCAGAACCACTTTAACTGCCTTTGCGGGCAGCATCGGCATCATCGGCATTGCCCTGATTTATGCCGTGTCTCAGGGCACGGAGAACTATATCGACAGCGTGCAGCAGGACGCGCTCAATTCCTACCCGCTGTCCATTACCTCCGAAACCGCGGATATGACCTCCATGTTTACCGGACTGGCCGGTAATATCAAGGCCTCCAACGAGGCGCTGGAGCACGGAGACGTGGCGGAAATGAACGTTACCGCCGGCATTTTCGGCGGCCTGGGCAGCAACGACCTGAAATCCTTCAAAAAATATCTGGATGACAATTACGAGTCCGTCCGCGCCGACGTTAGCACGGTGCAGTACAGCTACGGCCTGACGCCCCAGATTTACGGCCGGGACGTAAACGACGCCCTGCTGAAGGTGAACCCCAGTGCGGTGTTTTCGTCCATGGGCGGCGCTTCCTCTTATATGTCCCGCATCTTCACGGAAATGATCGACGCGCCGGACATTCTCCAGAGCCAGTACAAGATTCTGGCGGGCAAATGGCCGGAGAATTACGACGAAATGCTCTTCGTGCTTTCCGACGAGCACCATATTCCGGACTTTATGGAGTATGGTCTGGGTCTGAAGGACGCGGCAGAGCTGCGCACCATGATGGAAAAAATCATGAAGGGCGAGGTAATCGAGCAGGATCCGGATGCCCCGGTAAAGGTTTATAACTACGAGGACCTGATGAATCTGGACTTCCGCCTGATCCAGGCGTCGGACATGTACCGCTACAACAAGGAATATAACGTGTGGGAATCCATGCGGGATAACACGGAGTACATGGAGTCGCTTTACGACAATGCCACTCGGCTGAAAATCGTGGGCGTGGTGTGCCCGGAAAAGGGTGCTTCCGCCACCTCTTTGGGCATGGGCATTTCCTACCTGCCGGCTCTGACCGAATATCTGATGGCGAAGTCCGCAGACATGGAAATCGTAAAGGGTCAGCTGCTGGATTCCGAAACCGATATTTTCTCCGGAAAGAAGTTCTCGGAAATGAAGGATGCCCAGGACAGCGGCCTGGACTTCAACAATATGATTTCCGTGGACGGCAATAAGCTGTCTTCCGCCTTCGGCATGAAGGTGGATACCGATGCGGTAAAGAAGTTTATCAAAAACGCCATCACGGATATCACCGACAAGTTTAAAATCGGGGATACTTCCCAGGCAGAAGCGGACTTCAGCGCTGCGGTCAGCACCCTGGCAAAGGGCTTGACCGACAGCTGGTACGCCTCCGCGCAGAAGGTGAATCTGGGCGCGCTGGGCGTTCCGGGCTACACTGCGGCGGCGGTGCTGAAGAGCGAAAACTGCGCCTCCGTGGTATCCGATTACCTGAAAACCGAAGAAGCGAAGGCCGTAATCGACGGGCTGAATGCAAAATATCCGGTCAGCGGGGAAGGTTATGACGCGGTGCTCAATGCCATGTTCGTCACCACCCTGGAGCGCTTTATTCTGGACTTCGACCGCACGCCCTTCGACGGCAAGGCGGAGCAGCTGGAGGCTTTGGGCATTACGCTGAATTCCGGCACTGCGCTGCTGCGGCAGGAAGACGGCGCGAAAATTGCTGCGGACGCCACCGAAAGCGCCCTTACCGCTGCGGTCATTCCGGAAATGGCCAAGCTGATGACCGGCTCAACCAACGTGGAACCCATCAAGGCGGAAATTGCGGCAATTCCGCAGAAGCTGACCAAACTGCTGGCGGGCTCCATGACGGTGGATCCCAAGAAAACCGCCTCTGCCTTCCAGTTCAATATGACCGAAGACGACCTGATGCGTCTGATGAACGCATCCTCCACCAAGGGCGAAGAGCGCAGCGCGGAGAGCAATCTGCGTTCGCTGGGCTACCGCACCCCGGATGACCCGTCCTCCATAATGATTTATCTGACGGATTTTGCGGGCAAGGAGCATTTCATCGACTTTATCGAGGACTACAACCAGCAGATGGAAGATGCCGAGCAGGAAGAAAAGGTGATCCGCTACACGGATATTACCGGCATTCTGATGCCCTCTGTTAAGACCATCGTGGACGCCATCAAGTACGTATTGATTGCTTTCGTGTCCATTTCTCTGATCGTTTCTTCCATTATGATCGGGGTCATCACCCTGATCTCCGTGCAGGAGCGCACCAAGGAAATCGGTATTCTGCGCGCCATCGGTGCGTCCAAGAAGAACGTATCCAGCATGTTCAATGCAGAAACCGTGATTATCGGCTTTATCTCCGGCGTGATCGGAACGGGCTTTACTTTCCTGGCCTGCTTCCCCATCAACGCGCTGTTGTACAAGCTGACCGAGCTGGACAATTTGAAGGCGGTTCTGCCCTGGCCCATTGCCGTCGGGCTGATTATTATCAGCGTCATGCTGACCCTGATTGCAGGCATTATTCCTTCCGCCAGTGCGGCTAAGAAAGACCCTGTCGTTGCCCTGCGGACAGAATAAAGAAAGACACAAAAAGACGGATATTTTATAAACGTTCGTTATAATGCGAACGATATATGCAATCAATTGCGCCGATGTTCAGATATCGGCGCAATTTTTGTTGTCAAAACCTAAAAAAATTCGTTTTTGCTATTGCATCAAAACAAAAAACTGTTATAATTTATAAATAATTATTTAGAGAACAAAGGACCGTATTTATGGAACAGTTTCTGGAATCAGTAGCAAAAGTAAACGATGCGATTAACGGCTTTGTATGGGTCAAGCTGGGTCTGGTCATCTTGATCGGTACCGGCATTCTGATGACCTGCATTACAAAGGTTTTTCAGCTCAGCCATTTCAAAACCTGGTGGCACAAAACCCTGGGCAGCATGTTCGATAAGAACGTGCGGGCACATACGAGTGACAAAGCGTCTATTTCTCCTTTCCAGGCGCTTTGCACGGCTCTGGCCGCAACCGTAGGTACCGGCAACATCGCAGGCGTTTCCGCAGCCGTGGTAATCGGCGGCGCAGGCGCGGTGTTCTGGATGTGGATTGCAGCCTTCTTCGGCATGATGACCAACTATTCCGAAAACGTTCTGGGTATTTACTTCCGCCGCAAGACCGGCGACGAATGGTCCGGCGGTGCCATGTACTACCTGAAGGACGGTCTGGGCAGCAAGAAGGGCTGCAAGGGCATCGGCGTATTCCTGGCGGGACTCTTCTCCGTATTCACCATTCTGGCATCCTTCGGCATCGGCAACATGGGTCAGGTCAACAAGATCGTAGCCAACGTGGTAGCAGCTTTCCCGGCAAAGAAGCTGATGGAAAACGTGCTCTTCGGAGAGGTAGCCACCTATTCCGTGGTCATTGCCATTGTGATTATGGTTCTGGCGGGATTGATTATTCTGGGCGGACTGCAGAGAATTGCATCCTTCGCGGAAAAAGT
>JAZUKP010000138.1:0-4377 GCA_045643345.1 Anaerovoracaceae bacterium
TTTTGGTAAAGCTGATATTGGCCAGCAGCTTCTGTTTGGAGTTTTTCCAGATGGTAAATTTGCAGCCGTCCTTAAAGCCGCTGCAGCCGTAGCCCAGCCGTCCTTCAATTACGTCTTTTCCGCAGCGGGGGCATTTGCCCAGCACTTCGGGACCGTCGTTGGTGACCCCCGCCAGACCGAAGCCCGCCCCGTAAGGCGAATCCGGACCTTCATCGGTCAGATACACGTCGCCGGTATAGATTTTGTCTTTGGCCTCGGAGTAGAGGCGGCGCACATGCACGGTCTTTTCCGTGCGGCGCTTTCCCGTGGGCTGAGGCGCTCCGGAGGCGTCCGGCCGCAGCTCCTCGGTCCAACTGCTTTTCAGCAGGACGCGGACCATGCCCCGGGTGACCTTGGCCTTGCTCATCATGCCGGACTTTGCTTTTTTCCAGATGGTAAATTTGCAGCCCTCCGCATAGCCCGTGCAGCCGTAGGCGTTCTTTCCTTCGATTACATCTTTTCCGCAGCGGGGGCACTTGCCCAGCGCCACCGGCGGCAGGTTCACGATTTCCTCCAGACCGAAGGATGCACCGAATTCGGAAGAGGGACCGTCATCCGCCAGATAGACTCTGCCGGAATAATTCTTCCGTTTGCTTTCGGAGTACAGCTTTTTGATAAACAGCGTTTCGGTGCTGCGTCTGCGCCCGGTAGGCACCGGGGTTCCGCTTTCGTCCGGCCGCAGTTCCTCCGTCCAGGGGCAGGACAGCAGTGTATGCACCATATCGCCGGTGATTTCGGTTTTGGACATCATGCCGGATTTTGCCCGCTTCCACACCACAAAGCGGCAGCCCTTCTTGTAGCCGCTGCAGCCGTAGCCCGCGGTACCCTCGATGATGGGCTCTCCGCAGCGGGGACAGCTGCCCAGCGACAGTTTGCCCCGGCGCATTTCCTCGGGCACCCGGTAAGCGTCCACCTTGGGATAATCGGTTTTCACCACCTTTTTGACCATGTCGTAGACGCTGTCCGTCAGGCTGGTCCAGGGCTCTTTGCCCTCCTGAATGGATTCCTGCACCGCCCACCACAGGCCCGTCATGTCCGGCTTTTTCAGTTCGTCGGGCAGAATGCGGTACAGTTCCCGGCCCAGCTGGGTGGAGCGGATCTGCTTGCCCTTGCTTTCGATAAAGCCCCGGGCTTCCAGGTTGTCTATGATAAAGGAACGGGTGGCGGAAGTACCGATGCTTCCGTTCTCGCCCTTCTTTTCCTTGTCTTTGGCCAGCAGCAGCTTCTTGGCCTTCGGGTCCGTAACGTAGCGGGCAATGCGGGTCATGTCCTCGTTGAGGGAAGCCTTGGTATAGTGGGGCGGCGCCTTGGTTTCCTTCTCTTCGGAGAAAATACGCAGACAGTCTCCGGCATAGCAGCCCGGCTCCAGATTGCTCAGCTCGTTTTCGTCTTCTTCGGCCGCTTCGCCCTCCGCCTTCTTCTTCTCCGGCTTGATCAGCTGCAGGAAGCCCGGAAAGGTGACCCTTGTGGACGAAGCCTTAAAGCTTCCCCCGTCCACGGGAGCCTCCAGAGAAGTGCGTTCCTTCTTGGCCGGCGGCAGGAACTGGGCCGCAAAATATTTCACGATGGCCAGATACACGTTCCGCTGCTCCTCGGAAAGCCTGGAAATATCGAATTTCCGGTTCTGGGGAATGATGGCGGTGTGGGCTGTAATGTTTTTATCGTCAAAAGCCTTGCTTTTAATTTTCGTATCCAGCGGCAGCCGGGAAAATACGCTGCCCGCAGGGTCTTCCTTCAGGTTGTCCAGCACCTGACGCAGGGTGGCGGGACTCTCCTTGTACTGCTCTTCGGACAGATACTGGCAGTCCGAGCGGTTGTAGGTAATGGCGTTGAAATCGTCCCGCAGCGCCTGGGTAATCTCCAGGGTTTTGGAGGGGTCGTAGCCGAATTTCGCGGAGCAGTAACTCTGCAGCTTGACCAGGTTGAAAGGCAGCGGCGGCTGTTCCTCCACGGCCTTCCGGCTGATAACGATTTTGTCCAGAGCGGCGCCGCTCAAATTCTGCACGATTTCCGCGGCATAGTCCTTATCCGTAATGCGGCCCTCTTCCAGATTGGGGTCGTCCTTGACGGGCTCGAAGCGGGTGCGGAAACTGCGGTCGGAGGCGCCTGCCTTTGCACCGCCGGAAACGCCTTCCTCTGCGCCGCCTGCGGCAAGGGCCACATCCGCGTAGATTTCGTAATAATTCTGCTGCTCGTGATTTTCGATGGCCAGGTCCCGGGTGACCACAAGCCCCAGCGTAGGGGTCTGTACCCGCCCCACGGTCAGCATCTTTACGTGGGAATTGCGCAGGGAAAAATAGCGGCTGAAATTATAGCCCACCATAATATCCGCCACGCTGCGGGCATGGGCCGACCAGCCTGCATTTTCAAAGTCCCGGTTGTCCTTCAGATTGGCCAGGGCCTTCCGCAGGGCGCCCTCCGTGGTGTCGCCGGTGGCAAGACGCCACACCGGTCCCTTGTAGTCGAACCACTGCAGAATCTCGTCGATCAGGTACTGCCCTTCGTCGTCCGGGTCGCCGGCATGAATGACGCAATCCGCCTCTTTTAACAGGCTGCCGATCAGGTTCAGGCGCTCTTCCTTGCCCTCCCCGGGCTTCTTGCCCCAGTTCTCGAAATAGATGGGCAGGGTCTCCAGCGACCACTTTTTGTATTTTTCCGGATCGTAGTCCTCCGGCTCTTTTAACGTAAGCAAATGACCGAAGGCGGACACGATGGTGTATTCGCCTTTTACACTGTAGCCGCTTTCCCGACGGGCAGAACCCGGCAGCGCATCCTCGATGGCCCTGGCCAGCATTGGTTTTTCCGCAATAATCAGTTTCATTCTTCGTCCGCTTCCCGGTTGGCTTCCTCGATCAGCTGCTCATAGCCGGTAAGGGCCGCAAAAGGAGCAAACTGCGCCGCCCGCTTGGACACGGGCATGGGGGCTCTCTTTTTCGACCGGTGCCGGGGCTGATCGATAATATCCGCGTATTTGACCCGGGCGCTGCCGCCGGGCTGTCCCTTCCGGGCATCGTTTTTGTCTTTTTCGTTTCCGCTCATTCTTCTCCGAAAATTCTGGTGTATTCTTCCTGATTGAACTCTGCCCGTCTGCCGATGCAGTCCAGCTTCTTGCAGAGCATGCAGTTCTTATAGCCGCCGGCTTCCGCAAAATAGATGCCGGAGCAGGAGTTCCAGGGATTCATGTAGCCCTTCTCGTTCAGGGTAATGCCCAGATCTTCCTGTACGCCGCCGATTTCCGCAATCAGTGCGTGGTTGTTTTCGATGGGCCAGTCGGGCAGGGAACCGGGCTGCAGCATGCCGCCCTCCGCCAGCTTGAAGTTTTCCGCCACGAAGCGGAATACATATTCCATGGCCGCACCCAGTACCGCGCCGGTAAGCGCGTCCCGCAGCAGCGGGTTTTCGATACGGTCGCTTTCTTTTATTTCGTCCCCTGCGGTGACCACAATCAGAAGTACTCTCTGCTGTTCCTTCAGCTTGTCCGCCAGCAGCACGCTCCGGAACTCTGCGCTTCCCACGCGAACCAGATTGCCCTCCTCCACGGAGGCATCCGTCCATTTGATAATGGCCCGGGGCTTTGCAATCTCCCGTGCTGCGGCGATGGCTGCCTTTAAATCCACCTTGTGCAGATGGCGTCTGCTCACGAATACTTCCAGAGATTTTTCGGAAATCTCTACCGGAAAATCTTTTAATACAATACGTTCACTCATACAATTTACCCTCCGGGCCGGAAAAGCCCGATTACATCAGCACCAGTCTTCTGCAGGCGGCTCCCAGTTCCGCCAGTGTACTGCAGGGTACCATGGTGCAGCACTCCGCAGCCATCATTATACTGGAGGAATATTTCCACTTTCTCTCCGGTATGGGGTTCAGGCATATTACTTTACCGGCACGGCTGCGGGCTCTTGCCAGCTCCGCACAGCTGCGCTCGGGATTTACGGTTTTGGTATCCGATACGATAATCAGAACGGTGGAGGGGGACAAAGCCGACGGCCGCTCGTCGTTGATGGCCTTCAGGGCCTTGCCCAGGTCCGTGCCCCTGCCGTAGACCCCGGAGTCCCGGACGTAATCCCGGAACAGGTCCATGTTCTGCAGGTGGAAGGGATCCGCCTCCGCGGACTCCTCGGAAAAGAGGATGATCCGGGAGCTGTCCGCCGCTTCGTTCAGCGCCTGGATAAAGCGCAGGGCGAACTCCGAAAACTGTATCATGGAAGCGGACACGTCGCAGACAATCAGAAGCTGCTTGCGTTTTTTGGTCCGCTTTTTGTAGGCAAGTTTGTAAAAGCTTCCGCCGGTCTCCAGACCCTTGCGTATGGTGCGGCGGAAGTCCAGGGCACTGCT
>JAZUKP010000139.1:0-11137 GCA_045643345.1 Anaerovoracaceae bacterium
ATTATAAGGATTATGAGAAATTTCGTCAATTGGTTATTTATGTATTATCCAAGATGAATTAAAATCCAAGCGCAAAAAAAAGAGAGACTGTCTTTCGGCAATCCCTCAGTGTATGGAGCGGGTGATGAGAATCGAACTCACAACCCCAGCTTGGGAAGCTGGTGTTTTACCACTAAACTACACCCGCAGGCAGGTACATTATAGCGCAAGCGCTAAGGCAATGCACCTGAATTTACAATCTTTTTTTTAAACAATTGCGAAAGATCAGTTTTTCGCCTGCTCCACGCATTTGGAAACCGCGTCCATTACCGCAGCAGAGCTTGCCGTTGCACCGGATACGCCGTCCACCTTATAGGTCTGCCACTTCACGATTTCTCCCGGCAGCTGCTCCGCCACACTCTGGGTACGAAGACTGCTGTCTCCGGAAGATACAATTTCCACGTTCACGATGGCGGCTTCGCTAAACTCCGTCTTCACCTGAATATCTCCGGCAAAGCCGTGGCCGGAAGCACTGTAAACGCCCGGCTTATAGGTGTAGGTCAGCGGAACCGGATCCGAGCCCGGATTGTCCGAGCTGTATTCCAGAATCGGAGCTTTCCCCTGCGCCTGAAGCAACGCATCCGCTACCGCCTGCTTAATGGCTTCGGAGCTTTTGGTTGCACCGCTGATGGCACTGACATAGGGCGTCTGATAGTCCAGAATCTTTACCGGCATGCCGCCGATGGCCCCCTCGCATTTTCCTGCAGTTTCCGCGTGCTCCAGCACTACTACACGAAGAATTTCGGTTTCGGACAGTTCCACCCGCACCCAAATATCTCCGCCGTAGCCAGGAGCGACCCCGTAATAGGCCCCCACTTTATATTTCGGCGCGCTTTGTTCGGCCATACGGTTCATACCGAAAAGCAGGCCGGCGGTCAGCAGAATCATTATTAAAAATGCAATTATTTGTTTATTTTTCAAGGAAAATAATCTCCTGACACTTCATCGTTCAGTCTTCTCTATGGATAATTGCGCCCACAGCCTGCAATTTTTCCACGAAATTCTCGTAGCCGCGCTCCACGTAGTGGATATTGGTCACCTCTGTGGTTCCGGTTGCCACCAGTCCTGCCAGCACCAGGGCCGCGCCTGCACGAAGATCCGTAGCCATTACACTGCAGCCCTCCAGCTGCCGCTGATTTCCGGGCACAATAGCCACGGTTCCGTCGATGCGGATATTCGCCCCCATGCGGTTCAGCTCCGTCGCGTGCATCAGGCGGTTCTCAAAAAGCGTCTCGGTTACGGTACTCTTGCCTCTGACCGTAGTCAGCAGCGACATAAACGGCGCCTGGGCATCCGTAGGAAAGCCCGGATAAGGCAGCGTTTTGATGTCGGTAGCCTTCAAGGTATTGACGTCACCCCGCACCCGAAGGCCCTCCAGCTCATCAATAATCACAACGCCGCATTCAATCAGCTTTGCGATAATCGGACGCACGTGATCCGGCACACAGTTCTTAATCAGCAGATTGCCTCGGGTAATGGCGGCTGCAATCATAAAGGTGGCAGTTTCAATCCGGTCCGGAATGACAGCATGCTTTGCACCGCGGAGCTTCTTTACGCCCTCGACCCGGATGGTATCGGTGCCGGCACCCTTGATGGAGGCTCCCATCTTATTCAAAAAGTTGGCCAGATCTACGATTTCCGGTTCCTCCGCCGCATTTTCGATTACGGTGACCCCCTCCGCCATGGTTGCCGCCATCATAATGTTTTCCGTGGCACCCACGCTGGGAAAGTCCAGATAAATCAGAGAACCGATCAGACCGTCGGAGTTAGCGCTCACCTCATCCTCATCGATAACCACTCTGGCGCCTAAAAGCTTCAGTCCCTTAATATGAAGGTCCACCGGACGCTCGCCGATGGCGCAGCCTCCCGGCATGGCTACCGTCGCTTTTCCCATACGGGCCAGCAGCGGTCCCATAATAAAGAAGGAGGCTCTTTCCTTCTTTACCAGATCGTAAGGCACCGAGGATCTATCTACCGTAGAACCGTCCACGATAATGGTATGCGCTTCGTAGTTCTCGGTAACCGTTGCTCCTACAGACCGCAGAATGTCACACATGATTTCCACATCGGAAAGCTTCGGCACATCCAGCAGCTCGCAGATGCCGTCTGTAAGAACGGTTGCCGCAAGAATGGGCAGCGTTGCGTTTTTCGCACCGGATACTTCGATTTCGCCGGTAAGCGGCGCAGATTTTTCTATAATATATTTAGCCATAACTGACCTCTTTCTTTTTTACACAACAAACCATACTATTATAGAATATGACAAGATTTTTGTCAAAATCTGCAGCAAAAAGCAAGAACGGAATTCGGAAAAAGCCGCGGCGGAAGAAATAGTTTTTCTTGTAAAAACCTGCCAGATAGTGCATAATAAAAATCGAATAGTATAGGAGGAAAAAAGTATGGCAACAATCACCTTATCCATAGAGAATCTGCTCACCTGCCTGTTGATTGCAGTAGGTATTGCAGCAATCGTTGTTCTTACCATTGTTCTTGCGAAATTTATCAAATCCGCATCGGAACTGGGCAGCATTCTGACAAAACTGGACGCCGCCATGGACGATGTACAAAAAATGCTGAGTGATATCGGAGAAATAACCGGTACCGCAAAAGATGCCACGCTGGCCGTGAAGGGCTCCGTAAAAAAAGCATCCGATTCTCTGTCTGACATTTCCGACATCGTATCTACCAATAAAAGTAAAATCTCTGCCGTAACGAGCCTTGTAAATGCGGGAACCAGTCTGGTCTCCCTGATGGGCTCAGACAAGGAAAAAGAGAAAGAGAATACCAAAGGAAAAAAGCATAAATAGGAGGATATCATGAAAGCTACAGGTATTGTTAGAAGATTGGACCAGCTCGGAAGAATCGTTATTCCGAAGGAACTGAGAAATACATTCGATATGAAGGAAACCGACCCTATCGAAATATTCGTGGACGGAAATGATATCATTCTCCGCAAGTACCAGCCGGCATGCATTTTCTGCGGAGACGCCACAGAGATTCTTCAATTCAACGGAAAGAACATCTGCAAAAAGTGCGCTGCAAAAATCAAAAATCTGAAATAAAGTCCTAAACATGAAGAAAGCGGACCCTTTATGCGGGGGCCAATAACGAAGTATTTACCAATAAATCACGGTGCAGTCGAAAGACTGCGCCGTTTTCCTTTTATCAGACTGCATGTTTTCTTGGCTTCGGAACGCCTAATGCGCCGTGTTCGGCGATGCATTCCACGTCCGGAATGTCAATGATTCCAACAGCCTTGTAGAATATCTCAATCTTTTGTCTTCTGTGTCCGCTGCTCTTGTCGGGAGCATGGACAACAATTTTGTCAACCAAATCATTCAATATCTCACCGGAAAGCTCCTGTGGATCGGTGTATCTGCGAACATTCTGAAGAAAACGGTTCAGGTCGTTCTGTTCCTCTTCGCCGGATTCTATGAGATCTGCAAGCTGTGCGATCGTTGCCTTGACCTGCTTTTGCTCTTCTTCGTAATCCGAAGAGAGACGGTCAAAACGCTCTGCACTGATTCGACCTGCAACCATATCCTCATAGATACGCTTGAAAAGGGTGTCTATGTCCTCGTCCCGGCGCTTCAAGGTGATGATATCGACCTTTGCCTTTTCAATGGAGATTGTACGCTCTGCGTTTGCTTTCTCCATTTCCTTTTTTACGAATACCGACTCAAACTGCTGAATGTAGGACAGCACATTCTGTATGTGCTTGAACACCATTTTATTCAGCGTGACAGCACGTATATAATGCCCCGTACATGTTCCGGTATTACTGCGGTAATTCGCGCATACAAAGAAATCCTGTGTTTCCTTGAACGCATTTCCCGTACAGTAATGGAGCTTCGCACCACAGTCAGCACAGAAAACCTTGCCTGAGAAGATAGACACCTTTCCCGTAGCGGTTGGCCTGTGCCTGTGACTCCGTATCTCCTGTACCGTATCAAAGGTATTCTGATCGATGATAGCAGGCTGAGTATCAAGAAAGAGCTTGCGCTCTTCCTTTGCGGTATCGACCCGCTTTTTACTGCGGTAATTCTTGGAAGTTGTTTTGAAGTTCTCGGTGTGTCCGAGATAATCAACTCGCTCAAGGATATTTTCAATACTGCTTGATGACCACTGATACGGCCTTGCAGGGAGCATCCTGCCTTCCTTTTGAGCTTTGTACGCAAGAATGGTAAGCACCTTTTCTGACTGCAGCCGTTTCGCAATCTGCGTCGGGCCAAAGCCTTCACAACACAGCTTGAAGATATGCCTTACAACATCTGCGGCTTCCTCATCCACGAGCCATTTGTCCTTATCCGTTTCATCTTTGACATACCCGAACGGTGGAATGGTCGTAAGGTGTTTCCCACTGTCGCCTTTCATTTTGAAGGTGGACTTGATCTTCTTTGCCGTGTCTCTGGCATAAAGCTCGTTGCAGAAATTGCGGATCGGCGTCATGTCAAACTCGGTCTGTACACTGGAATCCACATTATCGTTTATGGCAATAAAGCGGACATTGTTTTCCGGGAAGACAATATCCGTGTACATTCCGACCTGCAAATAGTGTCTTCCGAGACGGGACATATCCTTTACGATGACGGTCCCGACTTCTCCGGCTTCGATCAAAGTCTCCATTTTACGAAAATCAGGACGGTCAAAGTTCGTACCGGAATAGCCGTCGTCAATGAAGAATTGCAGATTCTTGAAATGATGCTGACGTGCGTACGTTTGCAGCAGTGACCTTTGGTTGACGATGGAATTGCTTTCGCCCTCTCTGCCGTCTTCCTGAGAAAGTCTGCAGTAAAGAGCAGTTATCTTATTATCCGTTTGTCTGTTCACTTTTTTATACTCCTTTCCGACAATCGGATACGGTATATCGTTTGTCATGCTATTTTCTGAAAGGTCAGTCATGAAAACTATACCCCAGCTTACGGAGAACTTTGTTGATGACGGCCTCGTTTCCGTCAGAAGCAAAATGCCCGACCACATCGTATTCTGTGTTGCCGTCCCTCTCGGTAAAATCCAACTCTGTCGGATTGTGGAGCAGATTTTTCTGTTTTCTGCCGGTTTTAATCAACGGCTGTCGTTCTCTCAATATGCGATCAATCTCCGGGCGCTCAGCGTCCATCCTCGCAAGAAATTCTTCAACCTTTTGTTCTATATCTTTCATTTACTATCTCTCCGTATAAGGGATTGGGGTTACCCCAACAAACTGACTTTGGGCTCCCAAAGGCGATGCTTGCTGGTATAATGACACACCTAAGGAATGCCTATGGCATTTCTTCAGCAAGCATCGTCTTTGGATATACAAAGACGGCTTGCCGTATTCGGGAAACTCCCAAACCCTATTTCAGCAGCGTTCCGATGTTATGAACCGTGCAAACGGCAACCCCCTGAACTCGCAGCTCATCCACGTAAATAGGCGCATATTTCTTTTGATTCTTGTTGCAGGAATACAGATAATATTGTTCCTTTTCGGTGTCAAAACGAAGCTCTTTTAGGTTGTTCAGACCGTCATCATAGAGAGCAACAATGATATCCCCGACATCGGCAGTTTCCTGCTTTCGGACGATAACGTAGTCACCGGGATAGACACCTGCCTCTGTCATGGATTCTCCTTTGGCTATGAGCGCGAAGAACTCGCCTTTGCCGACAAGCGTTTCCGGCATACGAATATATTCGATGATGTTTTCTTCTTCGTAATCTCCGGGGCCGCAGGTGACAGTACCGAGAACAGGAAGAGCAAAGCTCCCTTTTTCCTTTTCAGTACGAGCTGTCTCAATATTGCGTCTGCCGTTGTAATTGAGCTGGCCAGCCTCTTTCATAGCGCAAAGATAGCGATGTACATTGGTCGTTGCGATCCCCGTGCCTGCAGTAATATCCCTGACAGACGGTACTCTGCCATTTTCGTCATAGTATTCGTTGATATATTTGAGAATGATCTGTTTGATCTCTTCGTTGAGCTTTCTCATAGCACGCCTCCCGGAAACAAGAAACATAGTGTTCCGCATAGATAGTATAACCGAGAAGAAGGCAAAAGTCAACATAAAGGAACAAGATGTTTTTGTATTGTCGAAGATGAAGTGATATAATGCACATGGGGGAGTGTAATAGCTTCCCAATCAAAAATTAATTGAGCAAGAGACGTAGAGAGACAAATAAAACTTGTCGACTAAATAAACGATACCAATCTACCACCTATATTTTCAAAATGACCACCTGTTGAGATTCAGTAGAAATAAGATTCGGCTTTTCATATACTGTAGCCATAAAAGAAGGAAGGAGGTTGAAAAATGCAAATCGAAATCAGAATGGATGCTAACTGTACGGAGCCGCATATCATAATCATTACGGACAAGATGACTGACGAAATTAATGAAATCGTTAGAAAATGTTCTAATGAACATCCCAATATGATTGCCGGAATTAAGGGCGATATGGTTGAAGTGCTGGAACCATCCAATATTTATCGGGTTTTTGCTGAAGCTGGGAAAGTCTTTGCCGAGACTAATAACGGGCAATATCTTCTTAGACTGCGTCTTTACGAAATCGAACAGCGATTAAGTGGGGAATCATTTGTTAGAATTTCCAATTCGGATATTGTCAATCTAAAAAAAGTCAAATATTTTGATTTAAGCTTTGCAGGAACGATTTGCGTCTCTCTCTCAAATGGCACGGTTACTTATGTTTCCCGGAGATATGTAGCCAAAATTAAACAATTATTAGGAATATGAGGTGGTATAAATGAGCAAAAAATTGATCAAGCGTGGTTTTCTTGGTTTTCCTCTTGGAATAGCTATGGGATTTGTCATCACGATCGTAATTTCATGCTTCGCTAATGATGGTTCATTCTATCCAGTTACTTCGGAGCTCACAGAAGCAATGGGTAACGAATTAAATGCGGTAATTCTCCAGACTATTCTTTGTGGAATTATGGGTGCTTGCTTTGCAATGGCTTCCTTGATATGGGAGATAGACTCTTGGAATCTTGCAAAACAAAGTGGTATTTATTTTGCAGTTGCCTGTATTGTAATGCTGCCGATTGCTTACTTCATGAATTGGATGAAGCATGATGTTTTCGGCATCCTGTCATATGCAGGGGTATTTGTTGCAATTTTCTTGGTTGTATGGCTCGTACAGTTTTTTGTCTGGAAGGCTAAAGTCAGAAAAATAAACGGCAGACTTAGCAAAGGATTATCAGACAAACAAGATTGAGACACTTCCAGTTTGTTGTTTCAATAGCAGACTGGCATATTTCTCTTAATAAATAGAAATCATTTATATGACACAAGAGAGGCCAATATGACCTCTCTTGTCTTTTGAGAATATGTAATTGTTGATATGCCGTATCGATTGTCTAACCCACTTCGAAACATTCGTTACGGACACTTGCCATTAGGGGTCCGCATTTTTTTATTCCTTGACACAGGACTTTATTTCTTAAATTTGCTGAGCAGAGAACCGGCCGCTTTAAATGCCGTATCCGCCGCTTTGCCGCCGAGCTGAGCAGCTTTATCCTTAAGTTCCTTCAGATCAGCGTCTGCCTTGGCCTTTTTCTCGGCTTCTGCCTGTTCCCTCGCAAGACGGGCTTCTTCTGCAGCCTTCTCGGCTTCCGCTTCGGCTGCTCTTTCGGCGTCCCTTTCCGCCTGTTCTTCTTCCCATTCTGCTCTGAAATAAGGAAGAACTTCGCCGCAGTTCTGGCAGAACTTCGTATCCGGACCGTTCTGCGTTCCGCATTTGCTGCAAACATAGCTCTGGGCAATGGTTTCTTCCGGAAGCGGTGCACCGCAGCTGGGACAGAATTTCTTGTCGGCAGAGCAGACTTCGCCGCACTGCGGACATTCCTTCATATTCTTGCTCATTTCTGCAGCATAGTCTTCCGCAGTTTTCTTGAGTTTTTCCAAAGCGCCTGCCAGACTGTCAAATCCGCCGGCTTTTACGCCTTCTTCCGCGGCTGCGCATGCCTGCTGCACTTCTTCGGGCTGTGCGGCGGCATTGAGTTCCCCGCAGGCCTCATTCAGATTCGCTGCGGCCTCGTTCAGCTCCGTCCGGGTTTCCTCCAGCGCCTGGCCAGCCGCCTGCACGGACTGATCGATGGAGTCGGAAACCTTTTCCGCCCATTCCTCCGCCTTCGGTGCGATTTTCTTGTTTACCGCTTCACCCACGGCCTTATTCAGGCCTTTGCTGATTCCGTCGGCGAGCCCTTTACCGATTGCATCTTTTAATAATCCCATCACAAACCTCTCCTTTCATTAACAGTGCGTCTGTTCTATATATCCAAAGCTTCCAGTTCTTCCTCCGTAAGCTTTGTAATGTCGATATCCCCGCTGACCTTGCCGCCTTTTTTCGGACAGGAATTTTTCTGTTGCTCCTTGCGGGCTTTCTTCGGATCGCGCTTAATCTCTTCTTTTTTGTAATTGTAGTACTCTGTGGAAAGCTTTTCCTGTTTGTCCCCTTTGCCTTCTTCCAGAACCAGCCGGGTTTTAATCTTATTTTCCAGAATATTTACTTCTGTAACCACCGCCAAACCATCCGGTGTAGTGATTCTTTCTCCGGTATCGGGCATGCCTTTTTTCAAATCCGTATAGGTATCGTTTTCAAACTGAAGGCAGCACATCAGTCTGCCGCAAATACCGGAAATCTTGGTGGGATTCAGGGAAAGATTCTGATTTTTAGCCATTTTTATAGACACGGTATCAAAATCATGAAGCCAGGCGTGGCAGCAAAGATCTCTGCCGCAGGAACCGATGCCGCCCATCATCTTGGTTTCGTCCCGAACACCGATCTGCCGCAGTTCGATTCTCATACGGAAAGCGGCGGCAAGATCTTTGACCAGCTCGCGAAAATCCACCCGACCGTCTGCGGTAAAGTAAAAAATAACCTTGCTGTTATCAAAGGTATATTCCACGTCCACCAGTTTCATTTCCAGTCCGCGGGCGTCCACCTTATCCTGGCAGATTGCCAGCGCCCGTTCCCGTTTTGCGATATTTTCCTGATTCTTTTTGCGGTCATCGTCGTTTGCGGCGCGAATGATGGGCTTTAAGGGCTGCACCACATCCTTATCTTCCACAAACATAATCTCCGACGCCACCAGACCGAACTCTACCCCTCGGGCGGTTTCTACGATGACCTCGTCTCCGGGAACCAGTTCAAAATCAAGGGGATCAAAAAAGTAATTCTTCCCCGCGGTCCTGAATTTTATGCTGACAACTTTCGTCATAAGTCCTCCTGTTATACTCTTAAGCAAAGCTGCTTGAGGGTATAGGCTGCATTATGCAGCTGTTTGATATACATTTCTGCCTGACGAACATGTTCTGCCGCCGGCAGAAGCTCCGGGTGTCCGTCTAAAATCCGTTTCTCCAGCTCCGTCTCCACCGAAAGCAGAAACGCAGCGGAATTTTCCCGGATATGCTCTTTGTCCTCCAGAACGGGAGCAAGAGCCATTTTTTTTCGGTAATAAGGAGCACCGCTCTGAACAAGCGATGCAAAGCTTTTTGCGCAGCTGCATATTTCTTCGGGCAGCTGCGGATCTTTTTCCTGCAGATGAAAACATACGCACCGGGAACGGACCGTTTCCAGCAATGCGTCCTCGCCTTCGGCAAGAAGAATGAACACCGCAGGAGACACCGGCTCCTCAAGGGTCTTTAAAAGCTTATTTTGGGCGATTTGGTTCATGAAATGCGCATCTTTGATAAGAACTGCGTACCTGCTGCCAAAAGGCTTAAATTCCAGTTTTTCGCTCAAAGCAAGAATCTGATCTTTCAGGATGGATTCCCGGTCCTCAGGCTTTTGCACCACAATAAAATCTTCATGGTTTCCGTGGGCAAATTTTTGCAGGGAAAGTTCATCCGTGCACAGAATTCTGCCGGCAAACCACATACCCAGCTCTTCCCGGCTTTCCTTGCTGCCGCCCGCAAAAAGAAAAGCATGAATGCTTCTGTCGGAATTCAGCAGCTTTTCCAACTGAAGAGCAATAGGCCAGTTCTGCATTATTTCCGGCAGTAGAGACTCCAAGTTTTCATTCCATTCTGGCTGCTGCATATTCTTCAAACCTGCAGGCAATCTGCGCTGCAATTTCTTCTACGGAAAGCTTCGCATCAATGTGAACGTATCGATTCTTATAGATTTCCGCCAGCTGCAGATATCCCTGATAAACCGATTCGTGAAAAGACAAAGCTTCCAGTTCCAGACGATCCAGCTTCTGACGGTTTTCCGCCCGGGCAAGTCCCTCCGCCGGCGTTAAATCCATAAAAAAGGTCAGGTCCGGATGACAGCCCTGTACGGCGTATTCATTGATAACGCGAACACAGTCTCCCAGACCGCGTGCATAACCCTGATAGGCAATAGAGGAATCCATAAAGCGATCGGAAAGTACAATTTTTCCGGCATCGATGGATGGACGGATCAGCTGTGCTACATGCTGGGCGCGGGAAGCAGAATAAAGCAATGCTTCCGTCATGGCGTCCATTTCCTTGTTTTCCGGATCCAAGATAATGCTGCGGATTTTTTCGGAGATCTCCGTACCACCGGGTTCTCGGGTAAGAACCACATCATATCCCTTACCGGTAAGATAATCTTTTAATAACCGGATCTGCGTTGTTTTACCGCTGCCATCCGGTCCTTCAAATGTAATAAAAAAGCCTTTACTCAATGCCACTCTCCGGGATGATTTCGTCTGTATATAGCTTCAAACTGTCTGAGTTCTTCTTTTTCTGCTTCAATTTCCGCCTTAATGCGATTCTCTTCTTCCTTCATATCCAAAATGGACCGGGACAATTTCACAAATAAAACGATTCCTATCACCAAAATAGGAATACTGACCAGAAACCAGAAAATGTAACGTAAAACTTCATACATAATAAGAATTATATCATAAAAACAATGATTTGAATTGCCTTTTTTAGCACTGAAAAATGCCGATACAAATAAAAAACGGCTCCGAAGAACCGTTATAAAAGAAAAACTCGCGACTTCCTACTTTCCCAGGCCGCTTCCAACCAAGTATCATCGGCGATGAAGAGCTTAACTACTGTGTTCGGGATGGGAACAGGTGTAACCTCTTCGCTATTGTCACGGCATTTCTTACAAATACAATTGCTTGTACCTT
>JAZUKP010000140.1:0-13517 GCA_045643345.1 Anaerovoracaceae bacterium
AGAAGCCCCGGAAAACGTGCTTGCCCTGTGCGAAGAATATAACACCTCCGCCCGACTGACCTTCAGCAACTCATTGCTGCAGCCGGAGCATCTGAAGGACAAAAACTGCAGCCGGCTCTGCGCCCTGTTTGAAAACAGCAGGCAAAAAAACGGCGTGATTGTGCATTCTGAACTTCTGCTAAACTATCTGAAGCAAAACTATCCGGGTCTGTATTTCGTCTCCTCCACCACCAAGGTCCTGACCGATTTCCGGGACCTTGTCCGGGAACTGGACCGCCGGGAGTTTTCCTACGTGGTGCCGGATTTTCGTCTGAACAAAGCCTTTGACCGCCTGAATTCCCTGCGGCAGGACCAAAAGGACAAGCTGGAATTTCTCTGCAACGAGTGCTGCAGCTTCGGCTGCAAAGACCGGAAGGCCTGCTACGAAAATGTCAGCCGCAAAAATCTGGGAGACGACTGCCCGGATTTTATCTGCACCGCGCCGGAGGGCGCCGCAGGCTACCGCTTTTCAAAAGCCATGCAAAACCCGGGATTTATCAGTATAGAAGATATTCAGAAGCTTTACCTGCCCCGGGGATTTTCCAACTTTAAAATCGAGGGACGAGGCCTGGGCAGCGCTCTGATTCTGGAATTTCTGCTCTACTACCTGACAAAGCCGGAGTATCAGCTGCAGGTGCGGGAGGAAATCTATCTGGACAGCATGCTGGATTTGTTCTGAAAAAGCGGAATGTTCCTATCGAAGAATTTAAGCTGAAAGTATTCATGCAATACAAAACAGAGGCCCTTTGAGCCTCTGTTTTGTCGTTTTGGTATTATCTGTAGCATCAGCAGCAATGCATTCCGCGGCCGCTCCTGCTCCGCCTGCATACTTCCGGGTCCTTCAAAAAAGTTTAATTCGCAATAAAGAACACTTCGTAATCCGTGTAAGCATACCCTTCGGCTGTAAAAGATACCCGGCCGCTCTGTTCCATTAACGACGCCGTGCTGGTTACCACAATCTCGCCCTGGTCGTAGCAGCCGTTTTCGTTGTCGTCATTATATAAAAGGAAGGTAATCTCAGCCAGCTCCGGCTTGCTGTCGAAAGTAAAATCAAAGAAGACCTCACCGCCAGTGGTTTCCGCGTATTCGTATTTGCCGTTGATGGGCTTGTAATAAGCTTTCGAAACCTTAATATTATCCAGCTTCACCTCGTCGGCTTCTCCGCTTGCGGGAACATCCCAATTCGCCCAGACAATATTTCTGCTGTTCGGCAGAAGAGAAAACCCTGTATAATCTTTATTTCTTGCCACCTCTGCTCCGTCTTTGAAATAGACCACATCGTAAGTTACGTCAATGGCTTCCGCATTCGGATTGGAGATTACGGCCGTCAGCGTATCAAATCCGTTGGGATTATACAATTCCCAGGATTCCAGTGTGACGTCCTGCAGCTGCGCATCCGGCGTCTTCGGGTCCTGTCCGGGATCTTCCGAAGGACCGACCGGATCCGGCGTGGGTTTCTCCGGCGTATCCTTTCCGCCACAGCCCGCTAAAAGCAGGCAGAGAATCAGGAAAACCGTCAGTAAAAAGCTTCTTTTTTTCATAAGTCTGTCCTCACTTTATTATTGATTAATAAACACAACCGCTATAATCACAAGAATCAGTGCCGCAACCAGGATCCAGGGATGCAGCTGCTTCCGGTTTTCCTCGGATTCTTTCCGGTAATGCTCCAATGCCACATGAACCTGATTCAAGCGGTCGTCCTTTTCCGCAATGGCTTTTTCCAGGTATTCTATTTTCTGCGCATTTAAACGGGCCTCAACCTTCAGCTCCGCTAATTGTTTTACAAATTCCAGCTCTTCCTGGGTGGAAATCTCATTTTCAATACCAAACACCGCATCTATCGAGATGCCCAGCACTGCACAGATATACCCGGTGGTATAAATCGTAGTAGCCTTAGACCGCTCCGAAAAGAAATTATTAACCGTGTTCACGGAGAAATCTTCTATCCCGAAACGTTCCGAAATCTTATTGCATATATCCTGATTTGTGTAACTCAGACGGTTTCTTGCCGCCTTGCACATATCTTTAATTCGTGTGTGGACGCTGACGCTGCCGCCCTCTTCCAGTACAACCTTTTCCGGCATATAAACTCCTTTCCAATGTGTTTGGAAGAATTTACAGTCATGCATCAATTGTTTCCCATTTTGTAAAGACTGGAAAATCCTCCAACCGGATTAGAAGTTTTTGGCTTGCATTCGGAAGGCGTTTTTCGCTATGTTGTGTTTGCAAGGGGAAAAAACACAAAGGAGGTACACCCCAATGGGCCAATTTCTTCTGTCTGTAATTATAACAGGCGCATAGTTTACTGTCAAAAAACGAAAAATAAAAAGGGGATTAGAACATGAATGAAAAAATAAAACCGGGCCTTCTGGCCCTTACCGTGGCGATACCGCTGTGCATCGGCGGAATATCTGCACTGCTTACCGGAGATACCATGAAGGATTATGCGGCACTTCAGAAGCCGCCCCTCTCGCCGCCGAGCTGGGTCTTTCCCATCGTATGGACGCTGCTGTATATGATGATGGGAATTGCTTCCTATCTGGTCATGCGTTCCGGCGCGGATCTGAAATTAATCAACAGAGCGCTTCTCTTTTACGCAATACAGCTGGCCTTAAACTTCTTTTGGTCCATACTCTTCTTCAAGCACGGACTCTACCTGTGGGCCTTTTTCGAAATCGTTGCGATGTGGGCCGTCATTATCGTGACCGCGGTGGACTTTTTCCGCACAAGCAAAACCGCCGGTCTGCTGATGGTACCCTACGTTCTCTGGACCACTTTCGCAGCCTACCTGAATTTCGCCACCTACCGGCTGAACGCGAACCTGCTGCCGCCGGCCGTATAACAGAAAAGAATCCGGCTGCCGCCGGAAAACAATATTACTTTTTTTAACATAGATATAGATAAGGAGAAAATTATGAAATACATTTGTGATATTTGCGATTACATCTACGACGAAGAAGCCGAAGGCGTTCTCTTTGCAAATCTGCCGGACGACTGGTGCTGCCCGGTCTGCGGCGAAAGCAAAGCGGCTTTTAAACCGGAAAAGTAAAAAACGGGAAAGCCCCGATTATTGAAAAAGCGCAGCTTCGGAAACCCCGGGCTGCGCTTTGATTATATTTAACTCATTGCTGAATTTGAGAAAATTACATCTGTGTTTTTCAGTGTGTGATAAAGTTTTGAAGTCGTTTCACTTCTTCTGTACTCAGACCTCCTGACATAAGATATCTGACTGCATCCTGCGTATAATCTGCAGTCTTTAATACCGACAAATCCTCTGTTCCGTGCAGGTAAGAAACGAAGGGATCAAAATACAGCGCCGCAATGGCAGCGTACTTTTCCGGCGTCTCGTTCGCACTGACCCCATAGTAGTTCCTGTAGGTAAGCATATAGTCCGTCTGCATCTGTTCGTAGGAAGCTCCTGCCAGCGCCTCCAGCAGCATGCACACAAAACCGGTGCGGTCTTTCCCTTCCATGCAGTGGATATATGCAGGACCGGCAGCGTTCATCATGGCCCGCATGCCCTCCGCCACTTTCTGCTGATAGACTTCGGAGGTATAGGAAGAACCCATGTCCAGCAGAACAATCTGTCCGTTTTGGTACAGGCCGGCCGAATAAGGAGAATCGAAGGCCGAATCCGCGAAATATCCCTGTATATTCTCTTCCGAATCCGCCAGGTCCACCACAAAGGCTATCTTTTTCTTTTCCAACAAATCATCGGTATAAGGCGCTCTGCCGCGGCTGCTGTCTACCGGAGAAGCACCGCGGTACAAAAAGTTCTCCTTCAGATTGCCGCCGGTAAGCGCCCGGAAATTGCAGAATTCCACGCTACTCGGATAAGCTGCATAATCTGTGGAATATACCTGCCCCAGAGTCTCCTGTACGGCAGCGAACTTTCCCGCAGTATTCAGGCGAATAGAAACCCCCTCGTCTTCTGCCAGACCGGCGTCCTCCCAGATGCCATGGTTGTTAAAGGTGATGCTGATATAATCAAACCCGGGATATGCTACCACTACCGGTTGACCGTTCTTAACATAATAACCGTTATAGTAAGGTACGTCCGTGAGGGTGTATCCGTTTTCAAAAGCAACGTCGCAGCTGTCTCCCAGGACAAAGCCTGCGGCTTCGAGGGCTTCCTGCGAAAGCGATACATTGGCCGCATTGTACTTGGGGTCTCTGGTGACCGTACCGTCAGCCTCCGGTGCCGGTGCTGCAGGCTCCTGGTTCTTGCAGCAGGTCAAAGAGAAGATTAAAAGCACTGATAAGAAAAGCGCAAGTATTTTTTTCATTAATATGTACCAATGTCCTGTATTAATATCTGCTATATGTTTTTCAAATCTATCCTCTTTGCAATCTCATCCAGTCTTTCGACTGTCTGAATCACGTCCTCATCGGTAGTGCGGCAGTTGATCATGTTCATGCGCAGGACACGCTTATTTTTAATAGTAGTGGTTACGATATAGGCAAAATTCTCGTCAATAATCTGCCGGGAAATGGCCCCGTTCAGCGCGTCGGTTTCCGCATCGGAAAGCCCCGGCGGCGCATAGCGGAAAGTAATGGTGCCGCACATGGGCGGGGAGGTAATCTCCCAATTCGGCAGCTTTTCCAGCTCTTTTTTGACCAGAGACGCATAGAAGAACGGGTAATCGATCACGTCCGCCAGAAGGTCCGTTCCCATGGCCTGCACGGTATACCACAGCTTAATGGCCCGGGCCGGGCGGCTCATTTCGATGCCCAGATCCCAGCTGTCCGCGTGCTCGCTGTCGATTACGTCCGCCAGGTATTCCGGATGCTCCGCAAAGGTGGCAATCAAATCCTTCTTGTTTTTTGCAATGATGCAGCTGCAGCTGTACACCTGCATGGCCCACTTATGGGTGTCCCAGGAAAGGCTGTCCGCCTGTTCGATGCCCTTGGCTAAATGATTGTATATGTCCGAAAACAGCACGGAGCCGCCGAAAGCGCCGTCCACGTGCAGCCACAGACCGTATTTTTTTGCTATTTCCGCAATCTGATCCAGCGGATCGATGGATCCGGTATTGGTGGTACCCAGGGTACCGATCACCAGAAATGGTTTTTTGCCGGCGTCCAGATCGGCCCGAATGGCCTCTTCCAGCAGGTCGCAGCGCAGCTTAAAATCGTCATCGGAAGGAATGATCCGAATGTTATCGCTGCGAACCCCCATGAGCCGCAGTCCCTTTTTTACAGAGCTGTGGGTCTGGTCGGACAGATAGGCGCAGCCGATGGGATACTCGTCTTCTGTCAGCTTCTTGCCTCTTGCGGCAAGCATGCCGGTTAAGTTGGACAGCGATCCGCCCGAGGTAAATACGCCGCCGCATTCCGGTCCAAAGCCCGCCCGGCTTCCCATCCACGCAATCAGTTTTTCTTCGATAATGCTGATGGGCGGCGCGGTTTCGTACCCGCAGTTATTGATATTATAGATGTCGGATAGAATAGATCCGGCGATAGAATACGGCGAAACACCGCTGGCGACAAAGGAAAAGAACCGGGGATGCTGGGTTAAAAGCGAGGTCTTGAACACCTTCTCCACCAGCTCGTCCGCTACTTCCTTGGCGTCGCGTCCGGCCCTTGGAATCTCAATATTTTTCAGTTCTTCCAGCAGCGCATCATCCGGCTTTTTCGTGATTTCCTGCGCCTGCACATTGGTATTCACATCGAACACCTCCGCAAGACGTTCGGTCAGGTCCCGAATCTGCGCTTCTCTGGCAGCCTGCAATTCTTTTTCGTATTGTTTTTTATCTAACATCATTCAATTCCCTGCTGTCTGTAATCACGGCTATACGCATGCTGTTTCCTCCTTCCAGCTTAAAATCTGCTGTTTCTTTGCGGGACTGTCGTAATCAACGCGTACAATCGGGGAACACTCCACGCAGAAGTCCTTCATTTCGTTGGCAAACATGCGCACGTGCGCAGTGGTAGACAAATTGCAGCTGATACAGACGTTCAGCCGTCCTTTGTAAATCGAGCATGCACAGAGCATTCCAGCCGTGCCGCTTACCCGGGTGTACACCAGAAAATCCTCTACCCTGTCGTTCAGTTCACCGAAATCCACCTTCCCCATGTAGGTTACAATCGGCTCCTGATTCAGATTGTCGCTTTTATAGAATTCTATTTTTTCGTCCAACGTTTTTAACGCATAGACCTTATCCAGTGTCTCTTTATCTTCAATATACCGGGGAATCTGGCGTTCCTTCTGCGCCTGCAGCATCAGCTGCATCTTAAAAAGACTCAGCTGCTCGAAATAGGGTCTGTCCCGCAGCGCCGCGGAATACGTGTATCTGGTGGATTTGGAGCAGTTGCGCAAATTGGTTCCGCAGCCCAGATTCCGGCGCATATCCATCGGACAGGCAATGAGAACCGGCTTGTCCGGAAGTTCTATGGTATCTATGGCCCTGGCCAGCGCTAAAGCAAGAATGCCGGACACACCGCCGTCGTAATCCCGGGCGTAGTCCACCACGCTTTGCTCCGGCACACTGAAACAGTACAGCCTGCGATTGCTGTCATTTGTCTGCTCCGGAGCAAAAGAAAAGCCCTTGTTTTTCTTCAGCTGAAACGCCGGTTCACCCAAAGGCCTGGCATATTCGTAGGGATCCCGGTATTCTTCCTCGCAGGGCTGCTCCCGCACACTGATGCCGGGACAATGGTAGGTCTTCCCGTCCAGACACTCAAAATAGGTGCGCACGATGGTCTGCAAAAGCGCCACGGTACCCATACCGTCCGTAAGTCCGTGGAAGATCTGCAGGAAAATATGATTATCATAATATGTGACAGAAAACAGATATCCGTCGGAATCTGCGTCCTCCGGACAGATAAAGCCGTTCTTTTCCACCGGAACAAAAGGCTTATCGTTGGGCACCAGAATGTAGCGTCCGTTCGCCTCGTCCACACCCACTTTTACCGCAAAATACGGGAATCTCTGCAGAACAAGTTCCATGGCGCGGCAAAGCACCTCCCGGTTCACCGGTTCCGCCAGCACTGCATCGGCGTATACGGAGATCGATTCTCCCTGAGAGTAAAAGAAACCTGCCCCGGTTGTAATTTCATATTTTTCGTTCATATCGTCACCCCTTAGATTCCGATTTTGTTTTGAATATAAAGCGATAGGATTCGCCCAGTCTTTGATGCTTAATTTCCGTTGCGTCGAATCGGACGAGCCGGAAAACGAACTGCATCACGGGTCCGCAGCCGAAAGCACTGAGCAGTGTGCCGATGCCTACGGAGCCG
This sequence comes from Anaerovoracaceae bacterium, assembly GCA_045643345.1. Taxonomy (GTDB): domain Bacteria; phylum Bacillota; class Clostridia; order Peptostreptococcales; family Anaerovoracaceae; genus RUG13409. The sequence continues at coordinate 7,279 of JAZUKP010000140.1, forward strand.
CCCAAGAGAAAACCGGCAATCGTTGCCGCAGAAAGCAAAGCGATGCTGACCGCAGCAATGGGCAGCTTCTTCAAATGACGCTTCAGGCCCACCAGCAGCGTATCCCGGGGCCCGCAGCCCAAAGATGCCAGCATATAAGTATATTGCGTAAACGCCAGGACAAAAAAGCCGGCAATCATTACAAGTATTCCGGAAAAAACAGATCCGCACTTTGGCACGATCCCCAGATAATTGCAAAAATCAACAGATTTACCGACCACAATCGCATCGATAAAAATCGCAATGCCGATGGGCTCTTTCATCAGCACGTCAATCAAAAGAATGATGACCGAAACTGTAATGGATGCGTTGCCGTACAGTATGCCAAGGCTTTTCGAAAGCCCCTGATTCAGAACATCCCACGGGGCAAGACCGATATTTGCCTGTATCGTCAGATAAACGCCGAAACCGTTTACAAACAGACTGACGGCGGCAAAAAGCATATTATAAAGAATCGCCTTGAGTGAATCGTTCTCCCGAGGTTTCAGAAGCATGGTTATTCTCCTAAATCAGTTTTTTCTGTTCTGCGCGGGAAATTAAAGGATGGCAATGAGTGCATAAAGTTCTTCCGTTGTTAGGTATCCGTCAATCTCGTACAGAATCACGCCGTGAAAATTCCGGATACAGTCATTTTCTATTTTGTATTTTATCATTCCATGGAAATCACGGACTGTATTTCCGTCCATTTGATAAAGAATCGAACCGAAATAATCCCGAATGGTATTTCCGACAATTTTGTACTGGATTGCTCCATGAAAATCGGTAATGTTGTTTCCTCGGATTTCATACAAAATCTCGCCGGAAAAAGTTTTGATTTTATAATCCGAAATCACGTATTCGATCATTCCGGTAAAAGTTCTGATATTCGCTGACATTGCGGCAACCTCCGTTCCTTTACGTTAAAACCGCGGTATCATAATATTATATCATCAAACAAATGATTCTTCAGTACCTCTTGCTTCAAAAAAGGTTAAAAACCGTTTTCCGAAAGCTTACGTACCTTGCATTCGTCTTCTATCCCAGAGTTGTCAATGCGGTAGGATAGTGTTATATTTAAAGGGTTATAGGCATTTTGCCCTGTTCAAAATCAAAGGAAGTTGGAACGGCCGAAAATGAAGACAGAAAGAAAAGCAATCAGAATCATTTTGTTTTTTTTGATATTAATTTTGATAATACTGGCACTGCAGATTCCGTTCCGGAATAAAGACAGTATTGCCCCGGAAATGGTGTACGGATTTTACGCGGAAGAGAAAAATTCTCTGGATGCAGTATATATCGGCTCCAATACGACCTATGCTTTCTGGCAGGGAACAACCGCGTGGGAGAATACCGGAATCGCAGTATATCCGTTCGCCGTTCCGTCTCTGCCGGCTCAAAGCCTGAAATATATGATCATCGAAGCGCGAAAAACGCAGGAAAATCCTCTGTTTATCCTGAATCTCAACACCTTCGGCACAACGGAAATCCAGCCGGAGTATATTCACAAAACAACAAACTATCTTTCGCTGTCTGCGAATAAGCTGAAAATGATAGATATGCTGCTCGATGCGTCAGGCGTAAAAGGACTGGACCGGTTGGAATATTATCTCCCGATCATCCGTTACCACGACGAATGGCAGAATACAAAAGCGAATGACGTTGTCAGAGAGTATTATAACTACAAAGGCGCAGAGCATAACAAAACCCATTTTTCAACCATGAAGGATATCTCAAAGTGGGACAGAGTCATCGGAACGTCGGAGCCTGTATCGGAGATTCAGAAAACTATTCTGGAAGATCTTTTTCAGTATATCCGAGAGGAAAATCTGAAGGTTCTGTTTGTTCTTGTACCGAATGAAGCTTCCAAGCCGGAAAAGCTGGAGCAGTTGAATTCCGTAGCGCATTACGTATCTGATGCAGGTTTTTCGGTACTGAATCTGGTCAATCAAAAATCCGAGCTGAATCTGGATACAACCACAGATTATTATAACGAACAGAATACGAATATCCACGGAGCGCTGAAGTTTTCCGCCTATCTGACAGATTATCTGTCGGAGAATTACACCTTTACAGACAAACGCGGCTCGGATGACTACAAGAGCTGGGATGAAGCCGCAAAAAAGTGGAAAAAACAGGCAGCCCCGTATGTTCTGGATATCGAACTGAACTATGAAAAAAGAGATTCCGAGCTGGAAGCGCCGACGCTCAGTCTGAAACGAACAACAAAAAACAACGCAGCGCTCTCCTGGAATAACGTCGATGACGCAGACGCGTATCACGTCTACCGGAAAGACAGCAAGAAAAATGTGTGGGAACATCTCACAGAGCTTCCCGCCGATGCACAGTCCTACACCGATAAAGGTTTGAAGTCGGGTGTTACATATACTTATACGATTATTGCAAGCAGAGACGAAGCGGGAATGGATGTCTACGGCAACTGCGATTATGCCGGAAAAGCCGTCACTTTACCGTAATGGAAACAGAGAGGAATAATCAGGGAGAAGAAAAGATATGAATTATGCAAACTTTGAATTTCTGCTGTTTTCCGCGGCCGTGGTTCTGCTCTACTACCTGGCAGGGAAAAAGCTGCAGAAATACGTTCTTTTGCTGGCGAATGCGGCATTTTATCTCATCGCCGGCGCAAAATACATTCCGTTTATCGCAGTATCCATTCTGACAACGTTTTTCTGCGCGAAAAAAATCAGCGGCATCTGGAAAAAAGAAGCGGTGTACCTGGATATCTGTACGGACATTTCTCAGGAAAAAGAGATTCGTGCGGCATCAAAAGCTTCCGCAAAAAAATATCTGATGCTGGCATTTTTCATCATCATCGGCATGCTTGCCGTCTGCAAATATTCGCGTTTCGTGGCGGAAAACATAAATCGTGTGCTGGCTTCTTTATCCGTGAAGCAGATTCCGACGTTCCGCATGGTGCTCCCAATCGGAATAGCCTTCTATACGTTCATGGCCATCAGCTACCTGCTGGACGTCTACAGGAAGCGTTACGAAGCAGAAAACAGTCTGCTCTTATACGCAGTTTATCAGTCCTATTTCCCGCACGTCATACAGGGTCCTATAGACCGTTACGACAAATTCAGCGAACAGCTGCGCGGCGGTGTGGCACTGAACGAAAAGAATCTCGTTTTCGGCGCAGAACTCGTGCTTTGGGGTCTGTTCAAAAAGCTTGTGATTGCAGACCGCCTGGGCCTCTTCGTTGATACGATTTACAACGGCTGGGAGGAATATACCGGCGTTGTTTTCGCGCTTGCGACGGCCTTATACACCATCCAGATTTATGCGGATTATTCCGGCTGCATCGATATTGTCAGCGGTGTTTCCGAAATGATGGGCATCAAGCTGACCAGGAATTTCAACCATCCTTTCTTTTCAAAAACCATGCCGGAGTCCTGGCGCAGATGGCATATCTCTCTGACGGAGTGGTTCAAGGACTATATCGTTTCCCCCATATCCACTTCTCAATTTGTTCAAAGTATCGAAGAAAAGCGAGCACTGAAGGATAAAAAACGTACGGGAGAACTTTTTGCGTCATGCTTCCCGGCCTTCGTGGCTTGGACGGTCATGGGAGTCTGGTACGGAGCGCGGTGGACTTTTTTAGTCTGGGGATTGTACCATGCCTGCCTGATTATTCTGGGTAACATTTTCAGAAATCCCCTGAAAAAACTGAATACAAAACTGAATATCGACTCGAAAACATTCAGCTGGAAGCTGTGGCAGATGATACGCACGTTTATTCTGTGCCCCATCGGCAGCGTATTTTTCCGTGCAGAGAACTTAAAAGCGGCATTCGGCATCTTCCGCCGCAGCCTGATGAAATTAAACCTGGCAGGCGTGTGGGGCGCACAGCTCTATACATACGGACTTGACAGAAACAACTTTACCGTGGCGATAATCAGTATTCTGATTCTGCTGATCGTCGATATGCTGCAGGAACGGATGCCGGTACGGAAAACGATTGCAAAACAGAATCTTGTGTTCCGGTGGCTGCTTATCTATGCCGCTGTTGTCGCCCTGCTGATTTTCGGAATGTACGGTCCCGGATACGACGCCAACGCCTTTATCTTCGAGATCATTTAATACTTAAATTTCACATCATTTACAAAAAAACAAAACGCTTGATTGTGTTTCAATCAGGCGTTTTTCTGTGGCTGCGGGTGGGGAAATTTACAAACTTTTTTCTACACTCTCCGTTTCTTTTATATGTAAATCTTCAATTTATCTGAATCGCTCAATGCGACAAATGCAAGATACTTGCACAAAACTGGCGAAGCGAGCACTAAATTGACATTTATTCCCATAAATCAAAAAACCTTGGAACGTTGAAATTCCAAGGCTTGTTTGTGATCATAAAGGGTAGAACTTACCTGAGAGAACAAGAACAAAAACTATTGAAAATACTACATTTTTACGGCATGGACGCACGGGTTTCTCACTAAAATTAAGGAGAAACTTCCATGAATAGTTTTATCGAAGAGTTTTACTACGGCAATATCGATCCGCAGGTGCGAAGCTCCGAACAGAACAAAAAGGTGCAGCACGATATGCAGACGCTGAACGAAAGCGAAGATTTCCTTACGGATAAACTTTCCGGAGAGGAAAAGAAACGGTTCCTCCAGTACGTTGATGCGTGGGCATCCGTCAACGGTGAATCCATCCTCGACAGTTTCATCACCGGTTTCCGCCTCGGCGCACAGTTCGCGTTTGATACCTTCGTCACATCAAAAGCACCCTACGCGGACTACCTGAAAGACGAGATATAACAAACGATCCGGCTCTGCCATAACGGCAGGGCCGGATCGATGCTTGCCATTAAATCAAACAGAATCATTAGATTATTTATCGGTTTTTAAGATTTCCGATATACGCCTTAACAGCAAATCAAATATATCGTTTTTATGTTCTGGATCACTATTCGCAAGCAATAGTGATTCGGAAATTTTGGGAAGCAAAATATTGCAACAGAGATAGTTGACATCTTCTTGATACTGCTTTTGCGTAGATGCATTAGAAGCAATTTGGAGAAGTAAAAAAACAGACAACAAGCCAACAACTAAAGATGCAAGCAACGCAGGATCCACTTCATCATAGGGATCGCATACGGAAAAATAACTTTTCGCACTCATTACATCCACATGTACATATTGACACGCCATTGTATAAAAAGAATGATACAGATCCTTATCAGTATCATAAGGAAGATTTCCTACTAAATCGGAAATATTGACATTGATATTTCTTTCTTCTCCTGTTTCATTCTTAACGACTCGTTTGTAGTTGATGCTTCCATCGGGACGGCGCGCAAAAGTATAATTTGTTTGATCGACTTTTGGCAATAAGATCTCAGCAAAGAAATTAGAATCATTATTTATATTGCACATATACATATAATTTTCGAAGATTCCACGGCCCATTGCATATATGCATTCTGTGAGGTGTGCAGTTGTCAGCTGTTGAATACTCTGTAATGTTTTTAAAGTCTTTAGTGCAGAAAACAAGCAATAATCCTGTTCGGTCGTCATTTGATACTTCAGTATTGTTTCGCAATCACTATGCCTGTGAATATAGTCATTGAGCGTATCTATTACTGCACAAATGACATATTCAGATGTTTCCCTGATTAGCGGATTGGTTAACAATACAAACTGAAGCGCGCTAATAGAATTGTTTTGGGGCGGCTGCATTGCTTTTTCAAATTCTTCACATAAAGATTCATATTCTTGGATTTCTTTTTGCGGCAGCAGTTTTATGTTAATATCGCAAGGAAACAAACCATCACTTTTATAGTAGGCGTAGATATTGCTTTCAGGAATTCCAACCTGACGCATACAGTATACTGCTTGCAACAACACTTCGTTATTGTAAATAGGTGCAAAAGAAATGACAAAATCGTTTTCTGATGGTTTCCTACCGTAGTATTGCTCAAACTTTGTATCAGCTTCCTGAAGCAACGGGATAAGATCATCATGTATGGGGATTTGTTTTACAATTTTACCATCCTTATGAACGAACTTGAAATCCTTCCTTTTGCAACATCGGCCATAAGTTTTCCCGCTTCCGCAAGGACATAACATTCCGAAGGGAATCTCCTTGTCCGCAATATTCTTCTTTTTCATATTACCTTCTATTAATTTTTGCTTTTATAAGATAATTAATCAATTTAAGGAATTATAGTTCTCTTAAATAATCTTCCACATTCAGATAAT
>JAZUKP010000141.1:0-3981 GCA_045643345.1 Anaerovoracaceae bacterium
CATCCTTCGGCATCGGCAACAAGGGCCAGGTCAACAAAATCGTGGCCAACGTGGTAGCAGCTTTCCCGGCAAAGAAGCTGATGGAAAACGTGCTCTTCGGAGAAGTTACCACCTATTCCGTGGTCATTGCCATTGTGATTATGGTTCTGGCGGGACTGATTATTCTGGGCGGACTGCAGAGAATTGCATCCTTTGCGGAAAAAGTCGTTCCCTTCATGATTATCGTTTATATGATTGGCAGCTTTATTATTATCGGTGTCAATTATCAGAATATTCTGCCGGCATTCGGCGCCATCTTCCGCACCGCGTTCAACCCGGTGGCAGTGGAAGGCGGTACCATCGGCTACCTGATTTCCGTGGTCATTACCCAGGGCTTTAAGCGGGGCGTGTTCTCCAACGAAGCGGGTCTCGGCTCCTCCGTTATGGTCCACTCCAATTCCAGCGTATCCGAACCGGTTCAGCAGGGTATGTGGGGCATCTTCGAGGTGTTCGCGGACACCTTCGTGGTCTGCACCCTGACCGCGCTGGTGGTTCTTACCTCCGGCGTGTACGATCTGACCACCGGCACCACCGTAGGCGGACTTTCCGACGCAACTCTGGTTGCTTCCGCCTTCAACACCGTATTCCCCTGGGCCAACATCGGCCAGAAATTCGTGGCGATTGCCATGTTCCTCTTCGCCTTTACCACCATTCTGGGCTGGTCTCACTACGGCGGCAAGGCGGTGGAATACCTCTTCGGAAAGAAGGGTACCAAAGTTTATAAAGTCATCTTTGTTCTGGCCATTATTCTGGGAGCAATTATGACCTCCTCCCTGGCCTGGGACATTTCCGATACCTTCAACGGACTGATGATGATCCCCAACCTGATCGGCGTGGTGGTTCTTTCTCCGCTGGTTGGCAAGATTACCAAGAATTACGTAGACAGAAGAATCAAGGGAAAGGACGTGGAACCCATCCTGTCCTTCGACCCGGAGTCTCAGAAGGCTGCGGCAGAAGCAGTGGCCAAGGGCAGCGACTAAGCCCGGCAGAGGCGGCGTGCCTTGTGCATGCCGGCGCAGCAGACAATGCGGGCGCAAGTCCGGGAAAATACAGATTATACTTTTTTCATACCAATTCTATATACACTTTAAAAAATGGCTTGCCTTTCTCCGGGCGAGTCATTTTTATGTGCAGCGGGCACGAAACAAGATTAAATCCGGGCAAAACCAAAGTGCCGCCGGGCAAATTCGCCGGCGGTGTTTGAATTTGCGGTGTAAAACTGCAAACCTGCATACAGAATTCACCCAATGGAACTGAAAATTCGCTCATGGGCACATTATCGAGGCTTCTCTTTCCTGAGGCTTCACCCAACTTGTCATTCAATGCTATGTTGGGCACACGTTTGTGCCGTATGGCGCGATTTTTTTCACCCATCAGGACAAAAGATACCCGAGTGGGCACATAGTTTCGCGAAAAAAGAGAAGTTTGACCAAAGTTTATGTACCCACAGGGGCTTCTTCAGGGTCATTGGGTGAATTTTTTTCGAAATCACGTTTAAAATGAGAATCTCTCCGGGCAAAACCAACCCGGAGGGTGTTTTGCCCGGTATGAACATTTCTTCTTGACAGTCTGTATTATATGTATTACACTACATAATACAAAGGAGAGCATATTATGATCCTGAAATTTGATTTTAACAGCGATACGCCGCTTTATCTGCAGATCCGCAACCAGGTGGTGATGGGCATTGCCTCCGGTCAGCTGGCTCCCGGCGAACAGCTGCCCACGGTGCGGGCCCTGGCGGAAGAAAGCGGAATCAATACCATGACCGTCAGCAAGGCCTATCAGCTTTTGAAGCAGGAGGGTCACATCTGCACCGACCGGCGGGGCGGCACAACTGTCTGCGCCGGAGAAAAAAAGGGTCCGTCGCCGGAAACCCTAGAAGGCCTGCGGCTGCGCATTTCCGAGCTGCGGCTTTCCGGCTGCAGCAAAGAAGAAATTCTGGCGCTCTGCGCCCGATTTGCCGAGGAGGTGTAGCAGAATGCTTATAAGACTGATTCTTTGGGTGTCCATCATCTGGCTGGCGCCCTTCCTCTACGTCACCATGCGCAATGAGGCAAAATTCAAGAAAAATATCGCGGTGGGAGTTACGCTGCCCGCCGAAGCAAGAGAAGACGCCGAGGTGCTTTCTCTGCTGGAAGAATACAAAAAGAACGAATCCATCGTCTGCTGGGGGCTGCTGGCCCTGGGCGTGGTGTTCTTCTTTGTCTTTCCGAATTTTAAAGGCATGATGAACAGCTGGTGCCTGTGGACGGACCTGTGCATTGTTCTGCCCTACTTCCCGGTGGTCCGCAGCAACAAAAAGCTGAAAGCAGTCAAAAAGCAGCGGGGCTGGGAGAACCGGGGCTCGGCCGAACTGATGGTGGACACCTCTGCCATTCTGCCGGAAAAGTGGATTTCTCCCTGGGTCTTCGTGCTTTCCGCCCTGGCCTGCCTGCTGCCCCTTTTGTGGAACCGACAGCTGTGGGGTCTGTACCTGACTTTCTTTGGCAGCAATGTGGTGGCCGGTCTGGGCTACCGCTATCTTTACCGGGGCAAGGTGGATGTGGTGGACGAAAACACGGCGCTCAGCCAGGCGCTGGCCCGGGTGCGCAAATATAACTGGAGCAAAATGTGGGTCACCCTGGCGGTTTCCACCGGCGTTATCTCGCTGCTGACCGGCCTGGTCTGGGGCAAGCCCGGTCTGTATTTCCTGCTGATCATGGCCTGGGCAGCCTACATTACGGTGGTCTGCGTAAAAATCGAGCTGCGGGTGCGTCGGGTGCAGGAAAAGCTGACCGAAGACTGCGGCGCCGGAGAATATGTGGACGACGACGCCCACTGGATCTGGGGCTTTCTGTACTGCAATCCCAACGACAGCCGGGCCATGGTGGCCAATCGCATCGGCACGGGCAACTGCATGAATCTGGCCCGGCCTATCGGGAAATTCATGGCGGTGCTGCTGGTGATTATGATGGTGGGGCTGCCCTTTACCGGCAATCTGGTAGGTCTGATCGGCACCGGTCCCATCGGACTGGAACTGACGGAGGATGCGCTGGTGGTGGAATATGGCAAGAAGCCATACGTTAAAGTCTACACAAAGGACATTCAGAGCGCGGAGCTGCTGCAAAAGCTGCCGGAGGGTCTTTCCCGGACCTGGGGCACCGGCGCGGACGAGCTCTTAAAGGGCAACTTTACCGCGGAAGGGCTGGGGGCTTTAAATCTCTGCCTGGATCCGAACTGCCCGCCCTATATTCTGATTAGCAAAAAGAGCGGCAATAAGCTGCTGCTGGGCACGCGCAGCGCAGAGGAAACGCTGGCGGTGTGGGCACAGATTTGTGCAGAAGTGCATCAGGAAGAATAATCTGTCGAATTTTGAAAAGGCAAGACCACGCGATTGGTTTTGCCTTTTTAAATCTGGTATAATAAGAAAAAAGAGAAGTACATGTTTTTCAGTTTCGAAAGGACGATACAAAGATGCAAAAGATTCCATTCAAAGAAGAGGAACTGCAGATTGCAGCGACCAAAACCAGCAACCGGGGAACCTTCCGCCTTTTCTGCGCGCCGATTACCTACGGAGAAAATTACAGACTTGCCTACGAAGAAAAAATGCCTGTCTTTGAGCCCATTGCCCGGGGCGTTTCCAAGGATTTCTGTCCCAAGGTAATTCCGGACAACGTCGCCAGAGCTTTCGTGGCTTCCGGTGAGAATTTCCCCAACCGCACGGCAGGCGGCGGCAAGGATATGTTCGGTATGGAATGGGAACTTTGCGCCTCCGGCGGAAGCATGATTCGTCCGGGCTCTCCGGCTTTAAAAGACGCCAACGACTGGAAAAACGTGATTCAGCTGCCCGATGTAAACTCCTGGGACTGGGCCGGCAGCGTGGAAGCGAATAAAGAATTTCTGCAGGGCAGCGACTGGCTGACCATGACCCTTCTTTCCGGCGCATGGTTTGAGCGTCTG
>JAZUKP010000142.1:0-10084 GCA_045643345.1 Anaerovoracaceae bacterium
ATAGGTACCGGCACAGGAGCCGGTCCCTTTTTTGCAGGCGCAGCCGCAAGCGCCGCAGGCGTCTCCTGCACCGTCTCTTCCACAAAGCTGTTCCAGGCGCCGCAGATGCACTGTCCCATCCATTTGGGACTTTCATAGCCGCATTCCTGACAGACAAAAACTGTTTTTCTTTTCGCCATAATATTCCTCAAACCGAAGCAGCTTCGGTCATCCATTCCCGCCCGCTGCCGAAGGTATTTCTGCAGAAAAAGAAACCGGTGATTTCTCACCGGCTTCCGAATGATTTTTTCTTACGGTCTCTTGGTTCCGCACTTGGTGCAGAAGTTGCCGGTATTCTGGGTTCCGCAGTTGGGGCAGTACCAGTCATTGGTTTCCGGCTTGGCCTTTCCGCAGTTGGGGCAGAAATTGCCGCTGTTTACAGAGCCGCATTCGCAGGTCCAGGTGCCTTCCTGAGCAGGCTGTGCCGGCTGCGCGGGCTGAACAGCTGCATACATATTGGCTACGTTGCCGCCCATGCCGGAAATTGCGCTTACACCCATCACCGCCGCTGCTGCGCCGTTGGGGTTGTTGGCCGCGTCTACCATTGCCTGACCCTGCTGGCCGATGGTGTATGCAATGCCCAGAGACGGATCCTTAAAGGCTGCGTTTCTCTGAAGCTGCTTGATCATTTCCTCGTCCTTTTCGTCCGCGGTTACGGAAGACATGCCGCAGGAAACGATTTCAATACCTCTTAAATCTCTCCACTTTGCGGAAAGAACGTTGTTCATGGTGTCGGTCAGTTCCACGGTGTGTGCCGGCAGTTCGCTGTAGCGGATCTGCATGGTGGAAATGTTTGCAAAGGCGGGCTGCAGAGCGGTAAGGAATTCGGTCTTCATCTGAGCCGCAATCTGTTCCTTGTAGTAGGTGTCGCTGACATTGCCGCAGACATTGGTGTAGAACAGAATCGGGTTGGTGATCCGGATACTGTATTCACCGAAGCACTTAACGGAGATATCGATGTCGATGCCTGCCCGCTGGTCCACGACTCTGAAGGGGATGGGGTTCGGAGTGCCGTACTTGCTGCCCGGCAGTTCCTTGGTGTTGAAGTAATAGATTCTCTGGTCCTTGGGGGCTTCGCCGCCGAAGGTGAATCTCTTGCCCATGTTTTCGAAAACGGCCTTGATGTTGGCGGCCAGCTTTCCGCCGTCAAAGAGAGACGGTTCTGTGGAAGCATCGTACTTGAACATACCCGGCTCTGCGCAGTAATCTACGACCTTGCCGTTGTCTACGATAATCATGCACTGTCCGTCGGCTACGGCGATCATGGAGCCGTTGGTAATGATGTTGTCTACTCCCCGGTTGGAGGAAAGACCGGTTGCCTTCTTCTGACCCTTCTTTACCAAAACTTCGGGGGAGAGAGAATCACAATAGAAATACTCTTTCCACTGGTCGGAAAGAACGCTGGTTGCTGCGCTTAATGCTGCCTGAATAAGTCCCATATTATTATCTCCTTTCGGTTTCTAAAGAAACTGCTAAAAAACTTTTTGATATGATATACGCACAGGGCGCATGATCCTAAAAATGTCTGCCGCCTCCGGCATGAGTGTTGCCGCCGGAGCTGGTATGAGGCCCGGAATAGCTGGACCTGCCGCTGTGGGTGGGCCCGCTGCCGTGGTCCTGCGACTGCTGCGGCTTTGCCATCCGGGAAACATTGATGCCCAGAAGAATATCCGCCTCGCGGTGCAACCGGAAGCTTCCCTCCTGCATGTAATTTCCCGCCGTAGTTGCAGTGCTGACGGTCTTCATGCTGCTCTTTGCGGTAAAGAGAGACACAAGACCCGCAATAGCACCGGCAAACAGGCTTCCCACCGTAGACTGCTGAAGCTTCTCCAGCCAGGTAGGCTCTGCGGGTACCGGGTCGGGATCGGGATCCGGGTCAGGATCCGGGTCGTAATGCTGGTTCCGGATATATTTCTCCGGTCCCAGTTCAAACAGCTCGTCCAGCTGAACAAGGCCGGCGATGAAGGCATCGCAGTAATTGCCGGAACGCATGTACGGATCCATATAATCGTCTATGATATTCTGGGTATCGTAGGTATGATACTTTACCGCCTGTCCGCAGGAGCTCTGCGCCCAGAAGCGGTCCGCGGGATCCAGACACAGGAAGATGGCCCAGCCGCTGTTTTCCGCGCCCACGCCGAAGCCGTAATCGTCCCACACCGCCTCGATGGCGCCGGTATCCGTGGTGTAACCGTAATTGGATACATCCGTCATAATCAGGATATCCAGATTATATTTTTCTATCAGCTTATAAACCTCGTCGTTTAAAAGCTTTTCCTCGGAATCGGAAAGAACCTCTGCATTGTCCACCACCCGGGGAAGATCCGGATTGTTCAGGTTTGCCGCAAAGCAGGGCACCGCGGCCGCCGCAAGAATCAGCAGACAGAGAAGAGCTGCACATAATTTTTTCTTCATCTCTCCACCTCCTTACACAAGCTGACCGATCAGCAGCACCGCGCCCGCCGCAATGGCGAACCACCGCAGGAAGAAGCCCAAGGCCAGCGAATTGCTGGAGGGAAGTTCTCCCACGATTTTTCCGGTCTGTCCGTTCACCGCATAGCGGTATTTTTTGCCGCCGTATTCGCAGTTGATAATGTAGGCCGGAAGCAGCACATATTTTACGTTGGCGTTCTTCATCCGCAGACTGTCGGAATAGGGCTGCAGATTGGAATAGCCCATAACCGTCCGCGTAATCGCGTCCCGGGTGCTGTTCAGCACTCTGCGGTTGGCTCTGCCGATTTCCGAATCCGGGTCCGAATCGAAACGATCCGCGTAAAATCCGGTCAGATATGCGCCGTCAAAGGGCACCATCTTGGAAAAATCGTAGGGCTCGATGGAATCCATCAAATCGTTGTCCATCTTGGTGCTGGCATCCACCGGCACATTCCGGAAGCTGACTTCGCCGTCCCGCACAATGTGATAATGCCGGGTAGTGATTACTCTTTCCCGGGGAGTATCCATAATGCTTTCGGTTTCGCCCCGGAAATTCATTCCGCCCTCCACGGTGCAGTCAAACAGCCAGAAAGGAACGTACACGCCCAGAATCTCATCAATTTTATTTTCGTTAAAGAAATTTTTGGGCAGCAGCTTTTTGTTTTGGTAAAATGCGCGGACCCGTTCCTTCAGCTCCTTTTTGTCGATGGCGAAGGGAATCAGCGCGTTGGGCTTCATGCCCCCGGCAACCCGGTCCGTCAGCACCACGTTGCTGTCGCAGTAAGGACAGGTGGTGGCCGCCGTACTCTTGTCGGTTTCCAGCACTGCGCCGCAGGACTGACACTGATAAACGGCCGTATTCGTCAGAATATCCGTGGACAAACCCGCCTTATAATTTCCCCAGTCGAATTCCTCCGTGGTGGTAGCTGCCGTCTGGCTGTCAATAACCTCCTCCACGGACAGCTCCGTGCCGCAGTAATCGCAGCGCACACTGCCGCTGGAAGCATCAAAGGCAAGCGCCGCACCGCAGGCTGTGCATTTGTATTCGGTAATTAACCCCAATGTCTTCCTCCTTCTAAATAAAACCTCTAATACACTTATATTATAGCGAAGAATTTTTCAGAATTAAATAATAAAGATGAAAATATTAAGAGCTGTTAATACCTTCCCGGATGAAAAATACCGGGCAGTATTTTACATCAGCAGGGATGCGGCGCCCCGGCTTGCGGCAAAGTCCCCACACGCATCTGAGAAATGACCAAGTGCGGGTAGTCTCCGAGCCCGTTTGGGCCACTTTTGAAAAGTGAAATCCCCGCAATTTCCCGAAAACAGGCTAAATGCGGGGACAAAAATTCTAAAGATACGGGAAAAATATCCCCGCATCTTTCTTTTTTACATAAAATGCGGGGACTTTCAAAAAACAGCCGCCTGTTCTTGGCCTGACGACTGTTTTTGGGGTCAAAAAACCTCCGGATTACTCCGGAGGTTTTTAATTGCTTTCTGTATTCGGACTATTCTTCCTGAGATGCCTTGTATGCAGCAACAACCTTTTCGGTGATGTTGCCCGGCAGTTCTGCATAGTGGTCGAATGCCATGGTGAAGGAACCTCTTGCCTGGGTCATGGCGCGGAGGGAAATTGCGTAGTCGAAGAGTTCGGACTGCGGAGCTTCCGCGTGGAGAACCTGGCCGCCGCCGAGCAGCGGTTCCATACCCATTACAACGCCTCTTCTGTTGGGGAGGTCGCCCATTACTGCGCCAACGTATTCATCCTGTACGTTGATGTCCAGCTTCATGATCGGCTCGAGCAGTACCGGCTTTGCTTCCGGAATACCCTTGTTGAAGGCAAGTCTTGCAGCGGTCTTGAAGGAAACTTCATCGGAGTCTACCGGATGGTAGGAACCGAAGTACAGTTCTGCGCGGATGTTCTGGCACTTGCAGCCTGCGAGGGGGCCCTTTTCCATGCATTCACGGAGTCCTTTTTCAACTGCCGGAATGAAGTTTCTCGGAACTGCGCCGCCGACAACGGAGTCTACGAATTCAAATTCTTCTTCGGATCTGGAGAAGCGGATGTAAACGTCGCCGTACTGACCGGAACCGCCGTTCTGCTTCTTGTGCTTTCCTTCTACGTCGGAGGAACCCTTAATGGTTTCTCTGTATGCAACCTTCTGCGGAAGGGTGATTACTTCTACGCCGCTCTTATCCTTGAGCTTGGCCATGATGATGTTGGCCTGGATGTCTCCCTGGGTAACCAGGAGGGACTGATGGGTTTCTGCGTTTCTTTCGTATGCGAAGGACGGATCTTCGTCCAGCAGCTTCTTGATACCGGAGGAAACCTTGTCTTCGTCTGCCTTGGACTTGGGTTCGATGGCGGTATAGAGGGTAGGCTGCGGGAATTCAATCTTGGAGAACTTCACTTCTGTGGACTTGTCGCAGAGGGTGTCACCGGTTGCGGTTACTGCCAGCTTGCCGAGAGCTACGATGTCGCCGAATTCAGCCTTGGGGCATTCACCCTGAGACTTACCTCTGAGGAAGTAAACGGAACCAAGCTTTTCCGGCTTTTCCTGGTTGATGTTCATCAGTTCTGTGCCGGTGCTTACGCTGCCGCGGATCACCTTTGCCAGAGAAATTCTTCCGAACTGGTCTGCAATGGTTTTGAAGATGAAGAGCGCTGTCTTGCCGTCGCCGCAAACGATTTCTTCGCCGTCTTCGGTTACGTAAGGTGCATGTGCGGTGGGCTTGGGTACGTACTTGATGAATGCATCCAGCAGTTCCTTGATGCCGGTGCCCTTTAATGCGGAGCAAACGAATACCGGGCAGAGGCCGCCGTCCAGAATGGCCTTGGAGAAGCCCTGTGCAAATTCTTCTTCGGTAAAGTCTTCGCCTTCGAAGAACTTATCCATGAGTTCTTCGGATGTTTCTGCGATGGCTTCGTTGATGGCGTCGGTTTCGTCCATGGTAACAACGGCGGAGCCGAACTTTGCCTTGAGGGAGTCAACAACGGCGTCGATGTCTACGTTGTCCTTATCGGACTTGTTGATGACAAAGAATCTGGGCACGTTAAAGTGCTTGCAGGAATTCCATGCCTTTTCGGTTCCGACCTGAATGCCGGAAGATGCGTCAACAAAAATTGCTGCAGCTTCTACTGCGCGGAGTGCGGAATTAACTTCGCCGACAAAATCGAAGAAGCCCGGGGTATCAACAAAGTTCAGCTTTACTTTGTTGTATTCTACCGGAACTACGGACAGGTTGATGGAATAACCCTTTTCGGTTTCCATCTTGTCGTAGTCAGATACTGTGTTTCCGTCTTCAACTCTTCCGAGTCTGGAAATAACTCCTGTAGCAAGAAGCGCTGCCTCGAGGAAAGTAGTCTTTCCGGAGCTGCCGTGTCCTACAAGAGCGATGTTTCTAATGGTCTCGCTGTTGTAACCCTTCATTTTATATGATTCCTCCTAAATTAAATACCTTCGTATTTGTTAACGTTCTGCGGCCGGTCTTAGGCAACACAAACACCGGGTCTGTGATAGACCGCCATTTGAGAGTATATCATATTATCCTTGAAATAGTAAAGAAAAAATAAAGGATTCGATGAACTTATACGTGACAGAGACAGATAAAGGCTCGGGAAGAGGCAGTCCTCCGGGAAAAACTCCGCCGGCTTCACGAGAAGCCCGCCACAACTCACCATACTTCGTCGATTGTAGTGGGTATTCCGGGAATTGAGCTGTACAATGACTCTAAAAGAGCGTCTCAATGGTCCCAAATACGCAAAATCTGATAAATGGGACCATTTTACCTATGTTTTTGAAGGCAAAAAGTCCCAAATATGCAAAATCTGATAAATGGGACCATTTCACCTATGTTTTTAAAGGCAAAAAAGTCCCAAATACGCAATAGTAGTATAAGGGGACCGTTTCGCAGGTCCCAAAGCCGGAAATATTCGTAAGTTGGTACTTTTGCGGACTCCCGAGACCTGAATTTTGGTCCCAAAGGCCCAAAATTCCGCAAGTTGGTACTTTTGCGGGCTTCCAAAGACCATTTTTTGGTCCCATTATGCGGGAATTAAGCCGAAAGGCATTTTTCAGCCCGTAACCACCGAAATTCTATGCATTACCAGTAGCCTCGCGCGGCGCCGGGCCTTTTCGCCAGCGGCGTGCAGTATGCCGCGCTTCCGATGCGCGCGGAGACTCGCTGCCAACGAAAGCCTCCACACAAAAAATCGTCGAAATCTTTCGATTCCAACGATTTTTGTTTCTTCGTTTTTTACAAGCCTGTCTCTTATTGAACCGCTTCCTTCAGCGTTTTCAGGAAGCCTTCCAGTTTTTCCGGAATATGGTCGAATTTTGCGTAGAATTCCTCAATACCCCGAACTTCTTCCTGCCAGAGCGTTTTGTCCAAAGAAAGCAGACTGCGGACGTCTTCGGCGGTAAAGCCCTCCAGTCCTTCCAGATCAATGTCCTCGGGCTTGGGCAGATAGCCGATGCAGCTTTCGTCCGCATCCGCCTTACCTTCGCAGCGGGCCAGGATCCACAGCAGAACCCGCAGATTGTCTCCGAATCCCGGCCACAGGAAGTGACCGTCGTCATCGGTGCGGAACCAGTTCACGTTAAAGATTTTCGGCGGGTCGGAAAGGGTCTCTTCCATGTCCAGCCAGTGCTGCCAGTAATCCGCCATGTTGTAGCCGCAGAAGGGCAGCCTGGCCATGGGATCATGACGCACCACACCCACTGCGCCCTTGGCTGCCGCCGTGGTTTCGGACGCCATGCAGGAGCCTACAAACACCCCGTGGGCCCAGGATTTGCTCTGGAATACCAGGGGCTGGGTCTTGGCTCTTCTGCCGCCGAAAACGATGGCCGAAACCGGGACGCCCTCACCGGTAAAGAATTCCGGCGCAATGCAGGGGCAGTTTTCCGCGGGAGCGGTAAAACGGCTGTTGGGATGGGCGCCCTTCTCTTCGGAGGTCTTGCCGTTCCAGGGCCGGTTCAGCCAGTCCAGCGCATTTTCCGGCGGATTCTTGTCCAGGCCCTCCCACCATACCGTATTGTCATCCATATTTCTGGCCACGTTGGTAAAAATGGTGCCTTTGCGAGTGGTGGCCAGGGCGTTGGGATTGGTCTTTTCGTTGGTGCCCGGCGCCACGCCGAAGAAGCCGTTTTCCGGGTTCACCGCATAAAGTCTGCCGTCCTTTCCGGGGCGCAGCCAGGCGATGTCATCGCCGATGGTCCAGACCTTATAGCCTTTTTTGCGGAAAATTTCCGGCGGAATCAGCATGGCCAGATTGGTCTTGCCGCAGGCGCTGGGAAATGCCGCGCAGATATATTTCTTTTCGCCTTCCGGGTTTTCGACACCCAGAATCAGCATGTGCTCCGCCAGCCAGCCTTCTTTTCTTGCCAGTACGCTGGCAATGCGAAGTGCATAGCACTTCTTGGAAAGAATTACGTTGCCGCCATAGGCAGAGTTCACGGAAGCCACCAGATTTTCCTCGGGGAAGTGGGTGATGTATTTTTCCTTTTCATCCACGTCCGCCTTGGCATGCAGACACTTTACAAACTCCCCGTCTTCGCCCAGAGAATCCATGGCAGCCGCACCGATGCGGGTCATAATGGCCAGGTTCAGGACCACGTAAATGGAGTCTGTAATTTCGATGCCGATTTTGGCAAATTCCGTGCCCACCGCGCACATGGAATAAGGCACCACGTACATGGTGCGGCCCTGCATACATCCCTTGTACAAAGCATCCAGCTTTGCATGCATTTCCGCAGGCGCCATCCAGTTGTTGGTGGGACCGGCCTCGGATTCTTTTTCCGAGCAGATAAAGGTTCGCCCCTCATCCCGGGCCACGTCCGTAGGCTTGGTGCGATAATAGTAACATCCCGGAAGCTTTTCCTGGTTCAGCTGAGCCAGCTCTCCGGTGCGGCAGGCTTCCTCTCTGAGGGCCGCCAGTTGTTCTTCGGAACCGTCAATCCAGACAATTCCCGAAGGGCAAGTCAGACGGGCGACTTCGTCAACCCATCTTTGTGCTTCTTTGTGCCTGATTTGCATATTCTACCTCTTATACCTTTACTTTATTTTACCGCTTTGGTATCCTCCACGGTAATTTCATGCCCTTTTTCAATGACCGCAATTCCCGGGTCCTCCGCCAGAGAAAGCAGCCGCGCGTACATTTCCGTGGACCCGCGCAGACACTTGATCTGCAGATTGGTCAGCTCCGCCATACGGTTTACCCGCTCCCGGTCCTCTTCGGGAATGGTATCATCGTCGGAATCCAGCTTCATGTACACCAGATTTTTATAGTTTTTATACATCACATCCCAAATGTGACGGGCGCGTTTTTCTCCGTAGCGCTCCACGCTTTTTTCGTATTCGCTCAGTCCGTTGCGCTCGGTGCCCAGCCATCCGTGACTTAAAAAGATGCTGGCAAAACGCACCTGGGAATAATCCTCCCGCAGGCAGAGGTCTGCATAAATGCAGTCGTCGCCTCGCAGAAAACGCAGAACGGAGCTGTCGCTTTTAATGCCCAGCAGCGCATTGCCGCAGAGCAGATAGGTCAGAATAATTTCGTCGTAATCCTTCAGTTCATCGATTTTTTCCTGCAGCGCGTCGTGCAGTTTGGAGGGTACCGCGTGCAGATGTTCGTCCATCCAGACAATATCCGCCTCGTAGGGCAGATTTTCCAGCAGCTTTTCGATGTCTTCTCTTATCATGCTACATCCGATAATTGCTCTTTTCATTAAAATAACCTCCCATTTCTGAAGATATTTTATCACATAAAATCCAATATCAATGCTATAATTTATGTATTATGAGACTGAACAAATATATTGCACAGGCCGGCGTATGCTCCCGGCGCAAGGCAGATGAAATGATTTCTGCCGGAAATGTAAAAATCAACGGTAAGATCTGCCGGGTTCTGGGAACCGAGGTAGAAGAAAGCGACCGGGTTACGGTCAACGGCCGGCTCATTTCCCCCGTGGAAGAAAAAATGGTTTACTACGCCCTGAACAAGCCTCTGGGCTACATTACCACCACCTCCGACGAAAAGGACCGCCCCACCGTGGTCTCTCTTCTGACCGACGTGACCCAGCGGGTGTTCCCCGTAGGCCGCCTGGACGCAGACACCACCGGGCTTCTGATCCTGACCAACGACGGGGAATTTGCCAACCACATCGCCCACCCGCGGAATGCGGTGTGGAAGACCTACGTGGCGGAAATTGATATTGCCATTACCGAAGACAAGCTGAAAAAGCTGCGGGAAGGCGTAGACATCGGCGGCTATACCACCAAGCCCGCGGAAGCCACCCTGATAAAAATCGCGCCCCATGCATCCCTGGTGGAAATCCGGATCCGGGAAGGCAAAAACCGCCAGGTCCGCAAAATGTTCAAGGCTGTGGGCGCCCGGGTAGTTGCCCTGGAACGCACCGCCATCGGCGAGGTCCGGCTGGGCAGAACCCACGAAGGCACCTACCGCAAGCTGACCCAGCGGGAAATCGATTACTTAAAGAACTGCTGAGCAAAAGCACCTGCGCTTTTTCAACAGGTGCTTTTTTGTATAAAATCTGCTTTTAAGGAAATTCTTCCTGCAGCCCGAATATATCCCCTTCTTTCACCCATGGAA
>JAZUKP010000143.1:0-4975 GCA_045643345.1 Anaerovoracaceae bacterium
AAGCAAGAGGGGAGGCCTGACGGGCCTCCCCGCATACGATTATGGCAGATAAAAGAGATTATTACGAAGTCCTGGGTCTCCAGAAAGGAGCTTCCGAGGACGAAATTAAATCGGCCTTCCGCAAAATGGCCATGAAGTACCATCCGGACAGAAATCCGGACAATAAGGAAGCGGAAGAAAAGTTCAAGGAGGTCAATGAGGCATACTCCGTGCTTTCCGATGCGGACAAGAAGTCCAAGTACGACCGCTTCGGCTTTGCGGGTGTAGACCCCAGCTACGGCGGCGGCAGCGGTTTCGGCGGCGGATATACCGGCGGCTTTGGCGGCAGCGGTTTCCGCGGTTTTAATGCGTCCGATTTCGGCTTTGAAGATATTTTCGATATGTTCGGCGGCGGCTTCGGAAGCTCTTCCCGGGCGAATAACGGGCCTCGGGCCGGTGCGGATCTGCAGAAACGCATGACCATTTCTTTCGAAGAGGCTGCGTTCGGTGTAAAAAAGACCATCAAGCTGACCAAAAACTGCCAGTGCGAAACATGTAAGGGCAGCGGCGCATCCGCAGGATCCGGCAAGCATACCTGTCCGGACTGCGGCGGCAGCGGAACTGTCACCACCGTGCAGCAGACCATTCTGGGCGCCATGAGAAGAACCGGTCCCTGCCCCAAGTGCGGCGGCAGCGGCGAAATCATCGATATTCCCTGCAGCGAATGCAGCGGCACCGGAACAGTACGCAAAACAATCAATCTTTCCGTGGACATTCCCGCCGGCGTGGACAATGATTCCGTGGTTACCCTGCGCGGGCAGGGCGAGCCGGGCTACAAGGGCGGCGCAGCCGGAAATCTTTATATTGTTCTTTCCGTAACCCCGCACGAGATTTTAAAAAGAGACGGAGACGACCTTTGGATTTCCGTACCCATCACCTTTACGCAGGCTGCTTTGGGCGACGAAATTACCGTTCCCGGACTGCGGGAAAAGATTTCCTGCAAGATTCCCGCAGGTACCCAGCCGGGTACTGTGCTGCGCGTAAAGGGCAAGGGCGTGGTCAACGTAAACAGCGGCCGCAAGGGCGATATGTACGTGGAATGCAACCTGGAGGTTCCCACCAAGCTTACGGCACGTCAGAAGGATCTGATCCGGGAATTCGGCGAAGAAAAACCGGCGGAAGGCTCCTACGCAAAGAAAAAGAGCTTTGCGGACAAAGTAAAAGAGTTCTTCGACTAAAAAGCAGAAAAAATTGCAGCAGACCTCGGAAACGGGGTCTGTTTTGTTGTATAATAAAGTTTATGAAGAAAGCAGCATTTTATACTCTCGGCTGCAAAGTCAACCAGTACGAGACCCAGGCGGTGGCGGAAAGCTTCCGGCGGCTGGGATATGAAATCGTAGGAGAAGACGAAGCGGCCGACGTTTACATTGTTAATACCTGCAGCGTAACCAGCATGGCGGACCGCAAGTCCCGACAGTACGTGCGCCGCGTAAAAAAGCAGAACCCCGCAGCGGTGGTGGTTATGATGGGATGCTATCCCCAGACCAATCCGGCGGATACCGCCAAAATCGAAGAGGCGGACATTATTCTGGGCACTACCCGGAAGGAACAGGCGGCGGAGTTGGCGGAAGAATTTCTGCGGACCGGAAAAAAGCGTAATCTTCTGCTGGAAAGCGGTTTTGTACCGGCACCCAAACAGGAGGGCAGCTACGGTATGCCGGCTTGTCCCATTACGGAAACCCGATACCGGGAGCTGGGGCAGGTGACCGGCATGGAAAGCCGCACCCGCGCGCTGATCAAGATTCAGGACGGCTGCAGCCGCTTCTGTTCTTACTGCGTGATCCCTTACGCCCGGGGCCCGGTGCGTTCCCGGCCTGTGGAAAGCGTGGTAAAAGAGGCAGAATCCCTGCTGGAAGCCGGGTACAAGGAAATTGTACTCACCGGCATCAATACGGCGCTCTACGGCACGGAAAAGGGCTTTCCGGACAGTCTGGAAGAACTGATCTCCGCCATCAACGGGCTGCCCGGAGACTTCCGCATCCGGCTGGGTTCCCTGGAGCCTACGGTGGTGGATTCCAACTATCTGCTGTCCCTTTTAAAGTACGAAAAGCTGGCCCATCACGTGCATCTGGCGGCCCAGTCCGGCAGCGACAGCGTGATCCGTTCCATGAACCGTCACTATAACCGGCAGGATTATCTGGACATGGTAAAGGTCCTGAAGGATTTTGACCCACTTTATGGGATTACCACCGATATCATCGTCGGCTTCCCCGGCGAAACCGAAGCGGATTTTGCGGACACGCTTTCTCTGGTCAGAGAGGTACAGTTCCTTCACGTACACGGCTTTCCGTACTCCGTGCGGCTCTATACGCCCGCAGCGGAAATGCAGCAGATCGACCCGGCTGTCAAGAAGGAACGCAACAGGATTCTGGGACAGCTGGCAGCGGAGGAGAGCGGAAACTTTCTGCAGAAGCTGACCGGTTCCACCCAGCGGGTGCTTTTCGAAGAGAAGGTTGGCGGATACTGGAAGGGTCACGCAAGCAACTTTGCCGTGGTTTACACAAAGGATGAATGCTCGGAAAACGAGTTCGAAAATATGATTATAGAAAAGCCGTTCAAGGACGGTGTGCTCGGAAGAAAGGAATAAATTATGGAAGACTGCATTTTCTGCAAGATTGCAAATCACGTGATCGAAAGCAAGTATGCCTACGAAGACGAACTGATTACCGCATTTTACGATATGGACCCCCAGGCGCCGGTCCACGTACTGATTGTGCCCAAGAAGCACATCGGTTCTCTGGATGAAACTTCCGAGGACGATGCCGCGCTGATGGCGCACATCATCCTGAAAATCAAGGAAATCGCTGCCAGGGAAGGTTTGGAAAAGGGCTACCGGGTGGTCATCAATACCGGCGAAGACGGCGGACAGACGGTTCACCATCTGCACGTACATCTGCTGGGCGGAAAGCCCTGCGGTTGGCCGCCGCTCTAGGATGCAGGAGGGAAAAACATGGAACTGGAAAGAAAATATGCGGAATTTGCCGCGGAAAAAGCCATTGAACTTTTAAAAATCGACAGCCCCACCGGCTTTACCAAAAAGGCTGCGGCCTGGGTTGTGGACGAATTTACCAAGGCGGGCTGCAAAGCTCGGCTAACCCGCAAGGGTGCCGTTCTGATTGATTTCGGCGGCAAAGAAAGCGAGGAGGGCGCGGTACTGTTCGAAGCACATGCGGATACCCTGGGCGCGGTGGTAGCCGAGATTAAGGCAAACGGCCGGCTGCGTATTTCCAACGTGGGCGGTTTAAAGGCCTGCAACACCGAAACCGAGAACGTACGGGTCTACACCCGGGAGGGAAAGGTGTACGAAGGCACCATTCAACTGATCAACGCATCTTCCCACGTGAACGCGGATCTGGATAAAAAGGAACGCAATTTCAACACCGTGGAAGTGGTGCTGGATGAATTCGTGAAGAACGCCGAGGACGTAAAAGCCCTGGACATTGCCAACGCCGATTTCGTCTGCCCGGACCCCAGAGCCCATATTACCGCTTCCGGCTACATCAAGAGCCGCTATCTGGACGACAAGCTCTCCGTGGCCATTCTGCTGGGCTTTGCCAAGTATCTGCAGGAGAATAAGGTGGAGCTGAAGCGCAGGGTCTACGGTCTGGTGACCGTTTATGAGGAAGTGGGTCACGGCGGATCTGCCTCCATTCCGGAAGACATCACCGAAGCCATCAGCGTGGACATGGGCTGTGTGGGTGAGGGTCTTTCCTGCACCGAGCGCCAGGTGTCCATCTGTTGCAAGGATTCCGGCGGACCCTACGACTACGACGTTACCGACCGGCTGGTAAAAGCAGCCCAAAAAGAGGGCGCGGACTACGCCATTGACGTGTATCCGTTCTACGGCTCCGATGTGGAAGCTACCTTAAAGGCAGGCAACGACGTGAAGCACGGTCTGATCGGCGCCGGCGTGTATGCCAGCCACGGCTACGAAAGAAGCCATGTGGAAGGCGTGTATTCTACGCTGAAGGTCATCAAGGGTTATCTGGACGCATAAATTCATAAGAAACTGTAATGAAAAGACGAGCAGGGTTTTCCTGCTCGTTTTTATTCCGGAGATTAACGGAACTCTTCCCGATATTCGTTGAATTCTTCCTGGGTTCCGAAACATAGCTGCACGGGGAATACTTTGACGTGCAAATTGTCTAAAGCAATGCTGATTTCTGCATAAAGAGCTTCGTCTGAACTTGAACATAGTTCTTTAAAATCCTCTTCTGTGCATTCCAACGCAGTAAAAGGTGGATATACGTACAGCATTGTTCCTTCGGACGGCATTTCCGCAATGCGTACGGTATCGGATTTTACGCCGGTAATCCGTTCCAGTTCTTCCGGATAGCTTACGGAAAGCTTAACGTTGTTTACGTTCAGATAGGAAAAGCTTTTCAGGCACAGGTGCGGCAGAAGAATATTGCAGCTGCTTCCTTCAGATCCGGAAGCATTTCCGTCGGTATACACGCAGAAAAGACTGTCTTCTTTATTGGTTTTCGGATGGTTGGTTTCCAACAGATCCGTCAGATACATATATAATTCCTGGCAATTTCGGATGGATATTTTCATCCAGTCCCTATTGAAAGGCCAGTTACCTCTGCTTGCAATTATGGATCTGTCTATGGATTCCGGCGAAAGATAGAATTCGAAAATCTTCGTTTTTAAAATATAATGTAAATAGACAATTTTATCTTCAGAGGAGTATCCGCTGCTTGCTGTTTGGATCGTGACACCGTTATTTTTTACTTTTGAGAGGTATTCCCCGATTGTGTCGATAATCTCAGGATTTCTGATTATAAGCTCTGATCCTTTCTCAGTAAACATTTCTATCGAGACGAAATCCGTTGACTGTGAATTCAGGGAATTGACTGCGTCACCAAAAGCTTTAGATTCCGCATCTAAGAAAGAGTTGATTCCGATGATGCAAAGAAGCAGAACGAAGCCGATG
>JAZUKP010000144.1:0-9456 GCA_045643345.1 Anaerovoracaceae bacterium
CTGTAACGAAGAAGAGAATATAGATTGTTTACATAATCTTTATTCTGCAAATTTCTTATACTTTCGGCGTGTCCCAGGCTTTCCTCTATGGCAAAGCAGCGGGGCTCCATCCCGTACTGTTTTGCTTTTATCCGGCGGATGTATTCGATTCCCAGAATATTATTTCCCCGGGAAAGCAGTTCTTTGTCCGCTTCCGGCAGCAGCGCCGCAGCCATGCGGGCATAAGCCGCTGCGTACCCCATTCCCTCGTCTAAATACTGTTTCAGCAGTGCAGCGCTTTCGGGCGCCGTATCCGCGTCATTTTCCAGCATTGCCGCCTTCTCCAACAGGGAAAGATCCGGATTTTCCGCACCGAAGCAAAGAACATCGCAGCCGATGCCCGCAGCAATATCCACCGCACCGGCAGCAAAGGAAGGCGCCGCCCCCAGCGTCACGGACACCGGCATCTGAATTACCAGGTCTGCGCCGCCCTCCAGGGCAGCTTTCGCCCGGGACCACTTATCCCATAACGCAGGTTCGCCCCGCTGGACAAAATTTCCGCTCATAATGCAAACAACGGCGCCAGGGGAAAGCTCCCGGCGCACGCTGTCAATCAGATATTGATGTCCCTTGTGGAACGGATTGAATTCGCAGATAATGCCTGCCGTTTTCATAAGCCGCTAATCTTCCTTCTGCGCTTTGTAAATCTGCTCCTTTACTTCTTCCCGGCTGGCGGAAATATTGGCATACATTCTTTCGAAGGTTTCCTGCAGAGAATTGTACATATCCTCGAAGTAGACCGCCTTCATCTCGTCGGTCTTTTCCTGCAGATTGTAAAGCATGCCGTCGGTATAGTCCAGAATGCTCATCTTCATCACGGAGCTGTTTTCCTTGGCGTTCTTAATAATTTCCTCCGCTCTGGCCTTTGCCTTAACGGTGATTTCATCCGCGTCCACCAGCTTTTCAGCCTTTTCCTGGGCTTCACTGATGATATTCTGATATTCCTGCTTGGCTTCGTCCAGGATTCTCTGTCTCTCGTTCTTGATCCACTGGGCCTGCTGAATTTCGTCCGGAAGCTCCACTCTGATTTCTCTTACAATATCGGTAATCTCGTTGGGGTCTACCATTACCTTTTTTACCACGGGAACGGAAGCCGCAACTTCGATAATTTCATCCAGTTCATCAAGCAATTCAAGTACTTTCATAGTTTTCTCCCTTTTATTCTTTATACTTTAACATAAGGTCCAGGACCTCTTTTTTTACTAAATTCGATACATTGGCCCCCAGCCGGAAGTTCTCCCGCACCACCGTAGAACTGATGAAGGAATACGCCGGATTGGTCATCAGATACACGGTTTCGCAGGGGGTATCCGGATAGCTGGCATAAATCGCGGAAAGCTGCAGTTCGTAGTCGAAATCATCCTTGTTGCGCAGTCCCCGGAAAATCGCGTCAAAACCGTGAGAAAAGGCGTACATGGCCAGATGACCCTCGAAGGCCACCACATCCACGTTATCCAGATGCTTTACCGCGGCTTCCACCATTTCCTGCCGCTGTTCCAGAGTAAACATGGAGCTTTTGGACTGGTTTACAAGAACGCCCACCGTCAGATGATCACAGAGCTTTGCCGCCCGTTCGATCAGATCCACGTGTCCCACGGTAATGGGATCGAAGGTACCTGCACAAAATCCCTTTTTCATTCGCTTACCTCCCGGTCTCCCCGCTGATATATGGTAACGCCGATTGCTCCATACTTCCGGGACTTAACCTGGGTAAATCCCGCATGTTTTTCCGGAAGTTTTTCCTTAAAGGCATGCTCGCAGACCACGATGCCGTCGGGCTGAATCACATCCGCCGCATCGATGGCATCCAGAGCAGGCAGAATATAGCCGTTGGCATAAGGCGGGTCCAGAAAATACACGTCCACCGGCTCTTTGACCCGGGCAATATTCCGTTTAAAATCACCGTTCAGATAGATTACCTGCTCCTCCACCCCGCAGATTTTTACATTTTCCCGGACCAAAGCCAGGCTTTCTCTGGAAGAATCGGAGAAAAACACTTTGGCAGCTCCCCGGGAAATGGCCTCAAGGCCCATATTGCCGGAGCCGGCAAAGACATCAAACGCAGTGTACCCCTCTTCGGTATACTGATATATGATGTCAAAAACGGCTTCTTTTACTTTATCGCTGGTGGGGCGAACATCGTCTGTTCTGGGAGACTTCAGTTTTCTCCCTTTTAATGTACCTGCTATTATTCTCATAATCTTTATTTTACCATTTACATGGTGATATTATCAACTTGCAGATATTTCTTTTTGATTTTATCTCGCAGCGGGGCGTTTTCCGGCAGAACAAGGGCCGGATCCAGCGCGAGCAGCGCCCGGGCATCCTCTCCGGCCTTTTCCGCAAGCTTCGCATGACGGACCGGATCCGCCAGCACCAGCTGAGGCAGTCCGTGCTGCCGGTAACCGAAGAATTCCCCCGGTCCCCGGATTTCCAGATCTTTTTCCGCAATCACAAAGCCGTCTGCGGTTTTACAGAGAATCTCACTGCGCTGCCGGCTGATTTCGGACTCGCTGCCGCTGCATAAAAGACAGTAGCTTTCATATTCGCCGCGCCCTACCCGGCCCCGGAGCTGGTGCATCTGTGCCAGCCCGAAACGCTCGGAATTTTCAATCAGCATGACAGACGCATTGGGCACGTTGATGCCTACCTCAATAACCACCGTAGAGATGAGCACGGAGATGTCGCCCCGATAAAAATCCAACATAATCCGGTCCTTTTCCGCGCCGGACATAGCCCCGTGCAGAAGACCGCAGGAAATTTCGGGATGCTTCCGGGTAAAGGCCTCATAAAGGGTTTCCGCCGAGCGGCCCTCCAGACTCTCCGAATCGTCGATAAAAGGCGCCACAATATATGCCTGACGGCCTTTTTCCAGCTCCGCAAAAAGCAGCCGGTAAGCGTCTTTTCGCTCCTTCTCTTTAAAAGACAGGGTTTTGATGGGCTTTCTTCCCGGCGGCATCTCATCAATCACGGAAATATCCAAATCCGCGTAAAGCACCAATGCCAGAGTTCTCGGGATGGGAGTGGCCGTCATGACCAGCACATCCGGATTCCGCCCTTTGGCGGCCAGTTTTTCCCGCTGGGACACGCCGAAGCGATGCTGCTCATCGGTAATGACCAGCCCCGCGTTTTTGTACGCCACGCCCTCCGAAATCAGCGCGTGAGTGCCCACCGCAATCT
Source organism: Anaerovoracaceae bacterium (assembly GCA_045643345.1). GTDB lineage: Bacteria > Bacillota > Clostridia > Peptostreptococcales > Anaerovoracaceae > RUG13409. The sequence continues at coordinate 3,220 of JAZUKP010000144.1, forward strand.
GGGCGCTGCCGTCCCGAAGCATTTCCAGCGCTTCTTTGCGCTCTTTCGCCTTCATGGAAGAGGTCAGCAGCACAATACGCAGTCCGTAAGGGGCAAAATCCCGCTGCAGCGTATCGAAATGCTGGGCCGCAAGGATTTCCGTAGGCGCCATAAAAAGCCCCTGATATCCGCAGGAAACGGCCTGAAGAAGAGCCGCCTCCGCAACAACGGTCTTGCCGGATCCCACATCGCCCTGCACCAGCCGGCTCATGGATTCGGAAGACTGCATATCCGCTACGATCTCGTTCAGCACCCGCCGCTGGGCGCCGGTCAGTGCGTAGGGAAGACTTTCCGCAAAGCGAAAGGCCGCGTCTCCGGGGAAAGATATTCCGTTATTCTCTGCACGGTCCTTTTTGGAGGACAGTGCCAGCGCGATTTTTAAATCGAAAAGCTCCTCGTAGACCAGCCGGTAGCGGCTCTGATGAAAGCTGTTTTCGTCTGCGGGATAATGAATGTTCTTCAGCGCGAATTGATTGGAACAGATCGCAGCGCTGCGCACTACGCTTTCGGGCAGGGTCTCGGGCAGGCTGTCTGAAAGATCCAGGGCAGCCGCTGTCAGCTTCCGGTAATCCTTCTGACTGATGCCCTTGGAAAGCCGGTACACCGGAAGAATTCCCCGGCAGCTTTCGTCCCAGGGGCCAAAGTCCGGATGGAACATGGTAACTCTGCCTTTTTCCGCCTTTACCTTACCGAAAAAATAATATTCCTCGCCTACGGTAAAAGCATTCTGCATGTAGCCCGCCATAAAAAACAGCACCTCCAGGCGGCCGGTAGCATCTTCCGCCAGCACGTGCAGAGTCCGTTTTCTGCCGTAGCCCCGTCCCTTCTGCACGGAAAGCACCCGGCACACCGCCAGCACCTTTTCACCGTCTGCACAGTCGCACACGTTCCGGGGACTGCGCATATCCTCATAGCTGCGGGGATAGGAATACAAAGCGTCTTCCAAAGTGCAGATGCCCGCGGAGGCAAAAGCCTGCGTTTTTTTCGGTCCGAAGCCCTTCAGCACAGATACGGGAGAAGAATAATTCAGTTGTTCTTCAGCATTCTTCTTCAATCTTATTCTTGTAAGAAATAATCATATTGCGCTTCCCGATGCCGTTTTTCGCCCAGACACCGGTAATTTCTATTACAAAATCATCCACCGTCAGTTCCAGGTCCTCTTCGATGGCCGCAGACAAACTCTGAAAAATACTGCTGCAGACCTCCCGGATGCTCACGCCGAATTTCACCAAAAGAAAGAGCTTGATATAAAGCCCTTCTTCTGTGGTCTTTACTGTTTTTTCCGCCAGGGAATCTATATTCCCCAGCTTGACGGCGAAATTGCTGGAACGCCCCTTGTAATTAGCCAGCCACACCTTGCCCTCGAAGGGATGCAGGCTCTCTTTAATCAGCTGATTTAAGAAGGCATCGTCCACCGTAATGACGCCGAATTCGTTTTTTTCCTGATAAATCATAAGTTCCTCGCAAAAACCTGCAAATATTTTACCATAAAGTTCTTGCACAATAAATATCGCTATGCTATAATTCTTTGGTCGTAAAGAAAAGATTCGCATGCTTGTCATGCGTTAATGTATGAATTTGCAAGCCCGCAGGGCAATATATAGGAGGTGCAGATCGTGTCTAAAAAGTGTGAGATTTGCGGCAAGGGCCAGGTTTCCGGAAACAACGTTTCCCACTCTAACAGAAGAACCAGAAGAAAGTGGAACGCAAATATTCAGTCCGTTAAGGTTGCCGAAAACGGAACAGTTTCCCACATCAATGTTTGCACACGTTGCCTTAGATCCGGCAAAGTAAGCAGAGCTTAATTGATTCGCAAAGGGCTGTAGAGGAATCTGCAGCCTTATTTTTTGATATTTCAAACAGTAAGGAGGTTTTTTTTTACTTTTATGGACGGAGACCCACGAATATCTTATTTTATCGCAGTCATCTTAATCTATTTTGCTGCCTGGTTTGCGGTTACCGAAACCGCCCTGGCCAGCGTTTCCCGAAACAAAATCAAAATCGCCTCGGAACGCGGAGATTTCCGTGCAGAAAAGGCGCTCTATGCTCTGGACAATTTTGAACAGGCAATTTCTACTATCTTAATTTGCACAAATATCACGCATATTTCGGCGGCTTCCATCGTCACCGTTACCGTAACCCGGCAGTTCGGACTGTCCTGGGTGTCTTTGAGTACGCTGATCATGACAGTGCTGGTATTTTTCTTCGGAGAAATGCTGCCCAAAAGTATCGCTGCCAAATATCCGGAGAAGTTCACTCTTACTCACGCCTCTCTGCTGGTGACCCTTATGAAGATTCTGCGGCCCCTTTCCGGACTCCTTTCTTCTATCGGCAATTTTGCGGCGAAGATTACCAAAAGCGAGCCGGAAATCAGCGTTACGGAAGAAGAGCTTCACGACATTATCGACGATTTGGAAGAGGAAGGCAAACTGGATGAGGACGAATCCGATCTGATTCAGTCCGCCATCGACTTCGGCGACAGAAAGGTTTCCAGCGTTTACACGCCGGCGGAAAAAATCGTGGCATTAAACATCGAAGACAGCCCCGAAGAGATCCTGCGGCAGATCAAGGAAGCCAACCACAGCCGTTTTCCGGTATATCAGGGCAGCCTGGACAACATCATAGGCATTCTGCAGATCCGGGATTTTATCAAGGAATACCTGCAGAAGGGCAGCGAAACCGACACCCGCGCCCTGCTTTCCCGCCCCCTGACCGTTTTTGCTAATTTTCATATCGACGACATTCTGGATGTAATGGCAGATCACCAGTATACCCTGGCCGTCGTAAAGGATTCCAAGGGAAAAACCCTGGGCATCGTTTCCATGGAAGATATTCTGGAAGAACTGGTTGGCGACATCTGGGACGAAGACGATACTTTGGGAGGTGACGTATTATGACACTTCTTATCATAGGCTTTGTTCTCTGCATTCTGCTTTCCGCCTTCTTCTCCGCCAGCGAAATGAGCTTTTCCTCCAGCAGCGACCTGCGTCTGGAGAACCTGCGGGACGAAGGCAATAAAAAAGCCGCCCGTGCCTGCAAAATCAAAGAAAACTTCGATGACGCCCTGGGGGCTATTCTCATCGGAAACAATCTGGTAAACATTGCGTCCTCTTCCATCGGCTCCGTGCTTACCATCGAACTGCTCAAATCCGACAAATATGCCTGGGCCTCTACGGTTCTTGTAACCGTGCTGGTTATCATCTTCGGAGAGACCATTCCGAAAATCATCGCCAAAAAGAAGGCCAACAGCATGACCCTGGTCTTTTCTCTGCCCATCCGCATACTGACGGTAGTACTGAAACCGGTCATCTGGCTGGTGGTGAGCATCATCGGACTGATTACTAAGAACATGCGGGGCGAAGAAGAACCGGACGAAGAAGAAGCCATCGATGAAGCTATCGACGAACTGTCCTCCATTATCGAAACCGCAGAGGACGAAGAAGTGCTGGACGAAGACCAGTCGGAACTGGTGCAGGCAGCCATCGATTTTCTGGACGTATCCGCCGTGGAGGTCATGACCTCCCGGGTGGACCTGGTCGCCATCGACTTGGACGACGATCTGGAGGAAATCCGCCAGACCCTGATGGAAGCCCACTATTCCCGCATTCCGGTCTACGAGGACTCCATCGACAATATTCAGGGCGTTCTTTACCTGAACCACTACTTAAAAGCCCGCACCGAATCGGATGTGGTGGATATTCGAAGCCTGCTGATGCCCCCCTGCTTTGTGTATAAGACCACCCTCCTTACTTCCGTACTGGATCAGCTGAGGGACGCCCAGCAGCATCTGGCCATCGTCTGCGACGAATACGGCGGCACCCTGGGCATCGTAACCATGGAAGATATTCTGGAAGAAATCGTGGGCGACATCTGGGACGAATCCGACGAAGTGGAAGAGGAAATCAAAGAAATCACGGAAACCACCTTCGAATTGGACGGCGACCTGCCCATTGCAGAACTGTGTGATCTTCTGGACCGCAGCGAGGACGAATTCGACACCGAATCCGAGACCGTAGGCGGCTGGGCGCTGGAGCACTTCGATATCTATCCGGAAAACGGTGCGGAGTTTACCGAGGACAATCTGCACGCAAAGATTCTGGAGATCGAGGACCGCAGGGTTATCAAGCTTTTCCTGGAGAAGCTTCCGGAAGAGGAATAGAACACTTAATGGGATGACGGATGACCGTCTTCAGTTTCTCCGGTGCCGTTTTGCGAGCATCGGAGAGATAGATTTCGTGGTGCATCCGAACGTCCGAAAAATCGTTTTCGTACCCGCTTTCCGCAAGAAACGCATCCATCTGCGCTACGGAAGCGGGTTCGTCATCATAGGGGCCCAGATGCATCATCTGCACGCAGAGACCTTCTTCCAGGGTCAGAAACTCCGCAGAGGAGCAATCCAGCTTCTTCTTTTTGGATGCAGTTTCCACAGCCCAGGCAAAATCTTTTTCCGAGACAAAATCCGGCAGACGGATGACGGAGATCCAGCAGAAGCTGTCTTTATCGGAATAATCCACCCCGTCGATCCCTTCCTGCCACCAGAATCCTTCCAGCGGGGGCACCACGTATTCGAAGAAGCCCTCCATCCGATAATCCGTCTTATAGCTCATCTTAATGGTATAGGCCACAGAATAAAGTACCGAAATCGCCTGCTGATAGGCGCCGCCCTCTTCGTTTGGGTTGCCCTTGCCCCGGACCGCAATGTAGTTTGCCCGGGGAACGTTCACAATCGCAGGCTTGTTTTTCGGCATGTAAAACTCTTTATATTCTTTTTTAAAATCGAATGCCATGGTTGCCCCCTTGTTTTGATTACTTGATTGGCAGCTGGACTTCCGTGAGCCATTCACTGACGGATTCCTTGTTCCAGATTCCGTCGATGTAGCTTTCCCGGGCCAGTCCCGCAATTTCATAGCCGTTCTTTTCCGCGTATTCCGCGATAAAGGCGTAGGCCTCGCCGATGCTGTCGTAAGAACCCTTGTGGTAGATGCTCAGCACCTTAACTGCCGGCAGCGTGCGGAATTTGATGGAATCGCTTTCTCTGCCGAAGGCGGTTACCGCTTCGTTGTGGCGGATTTTTACGTTGCTTTCCTTGTACTCCCCGTCCGGGTATTCGCAGAATTCGTAGGGCGGCTGCGCGCACTGCAGGCCCGGGTTTAAAGCCAGGCATTCCGCACCCACGGAGGGAATCCACTGCATGGCGTCTCCGTACTTTTCCAGCACGGTTTCCGCGGTGTACACGATCATTTCCGGTATTTCTTTTACGCTTACCTGATACTTCATTTCTTTTTCCTCCAAAACAAATCTGATGACGGAAAGCTGAAATTCGGTATCCTGCTGCAGTTTCCGGAGTTTTTCCGCCTTTTCCGACAGAATACTCCGCAGGTCTGCACCTGCAAAAATATTCTTGATTTCTTCGATGCTCAGCCCCATCTGGCGCTAAGACTTGATTCTTGCCGCAGTTTCCAGCTGCGCGGTTTCGTAGTAACGGTACCCCGTCTGCGGATCCGTGGATGCGGGCACCAGAAGGCCTTCCTTTTCATAAAACCGCAGGGCTTTTACCGTGGTAAGCGAAAGTTTTGAAAATTCTCCGATTCTGAGCATGACACTTTTTCCTTTCCGTTCCAAACGGAGGATAACGGATTCCCTAAGGGGAGAGTCAAGAGACTTTATTCGGAAAGCTGCCCGGGTAGCACCAGTTTTTCCTTGGGCGGAAAACTGGCTTCATAAGCTTCGAACTCTTCCGGATACTGCTCACAGACAAAATACGGGTCCGGGGTGGCATAGACTCCCGTCACGCCGTCCAGATAGCCCGGAATCAATTCCCGGCACAGGAAGAAGGATGCGTCCTCCCCCTCCGGCAGACCGTGATAGCGGATGCCGAACTCACTGGCATAGGTAAAACCGCTCTTGCCGTAGAAAAGAATATTTCCTTCAAAACACAGCGCACCGCAGCCCTGCTTGGCCGCCTGCTCCAGCGAGTAATCCAGCAGCATTTTTCCGTAGCCCTGCCGCTTGAATTCCGGCGCAATACAGATCGGTCCCATCGTCATGATGGGGATCATTCTGCCGTCATCCGCTTTGATATTTGTTCTTACGAAAACGTTCTGACCAATCAGTTTCCCGTCTTTCTCCATTACAAAATCAAGTTTAGGAACAAAGTCAGGGTCATTTCGAAGACATTTCAAAACATAATGCTCCATG
>JAZUKP010000145.1:0-3291 GCA_045643345.1 Anaerovoracaceae bacterium
GATGTTTTCCGGAGACGCGGAAAACGATCGACAGATGATGGAAAACAGCGGAATCAGCGTCTGCATGGCCAACGGCAAGGATTTTATCAAACCCATCGCAGATTTTATTACAAGAAAAAGCAATAATGAAAACGGAATTCAGGATTTTCTGGAAACCCATGAATTTCTGCTTTAGTTGAGGTGCGTATGAACGAAAAAGAAAAAAACAGTCTGCAGCATTTTCTGGAGACGGTAAAACAGGAAACCAGCCAAGCGGCGGACAATATGGATTTTGAAGCACTTTCCGAAGCGGCACAGATGATTCTGGATGCGGAATCCAGGGGCGGCCGGCTGCACATCTCCGGCATCGGCAAGCCGGCTCATATTGCGGGTTATGCGGCATCACTGTTTGCTTCCACGGGCACGCCGTCCTACTTCCTTCACGGAACGGAAGCGGTTCACGGCAGCTGCGGACAGCTATCGAAACAGGACGTGGTCATTTTTATTTCCAACAGCGGAGAAACAGCGGAAATGAAGGCTACGGTAACTGCGGTAAAAAACAACGGCTGCAGCGTAATCGGCATCTCCGGCAATCCGGATTCCTGGCTGGCCCGGGAAAGCCGCGTGCATCTGACGGCGCATGTCAGCGAAGAAGGTGGTCCACTGAACCGGGCACCCCGCAGTTCTATTCTGGCGGAAACCATGGTACTGCAGGCTCTGAGCGTGATTCTGCAGTCTTATAAAGAAATATCTCCCGAACAGTATGTCAAGTGGCATCCGGGCGGGTCCTTGGGAAAATTAAGAGAAGGTGAGGTAAAAAAATGAAGATTGTCATTACCCCCAGAGGCTTTGCCAACGTGGGTCTGGAATACGTAAAAATCATGGAAGACAAGGGTTTTACCGTGGATTACAACAACAGCGGAAAGACCTATACCAAAGAGCAGTTCTACGAACACTGTCAGGATGCGGACGGTATTATTGTGGGGACCGAAACGGTGGACCGGGCGTTTGTGGACCACTGCAAAAACGTAAAAGCCATCGTAAAGTTCGGCGTGGGAATCGACAATATCGATGCGGCGTACTGCGACAGCAAGGGGATTTTTGTAGGCCGCTGTGCCGGCTGCAATTCCCGCTCGGTGGCGGAGCTGGCCATTGCCTTTATTCTTGCCGACACCAAGAATCTGATTGAGAGCATTAACGAAACCCGGAAGGGTTCCTGGAATAAATACACCGGTTCCGAGGTGCTGGGGAAGACCCTTGGCATTATCGGATTCGGCGCCATCGGAAAGCACCTTGCCGTGATGGCAAAAGGCCTGGGCATGAAAGTGCTGGCCTTCGATGCATTTCCCATCGCCGCGGAGACCGCAGCGGAATACGGGATGTGCATCAGCAGTCCGGAAGAAATCTATCGCGCGGCGGACTTTATTTCCGTGCACGTGCCTTTAACCGAAGAAACCCGGAACATGATTACGCTGGAAGAAATCCGCAGCATGAAGAAAAACTGCGTGCTGGTGAATACCGCCCGGGGCGGAATCGTCAACGAAGCGGATCTTTACGAGGCGCTGTCGCAGCACATGATTAAGGCTGCATATTTCGATGTATTTACCAGTGAACCGCCCAAAGCGGACGAGCAGCTGCTGACGCTGGACAATTTCTTCCTGACGCCGCATATCGCTTCCCGGTCTGCGGAGGCGGAACTGAATACCTGCAGTATTTCCACGGAGATTATTTTGAGAGAACTGGGAGCGTAAAATGATCAGAGGAATTATACCGGCGCTTGTGACGCCTTTTGACGAAGAAGGAAATATTTGTTTCGAAGAAGCAAAAAAACTGTTTGACTATACCATCGCCGGCGGCGTACACGGGCTGTTCATCATGGGAACCAACGGAGAGTTCTATGCCATCGATGAGGATGCCGCAGTGGAATATACCCGAAAAACCATGGAATATATCGGGGACCGCCTACCCGTGTTCGTTGGACTGGGCTCCAACAGCACGGCACATACCATTGCCCAGGGCAAACGGCTGAAGGCTGCCGGTGCCCGGTACTTTACGGTAATTACGCCGTTTTTCCAGGCATTGACGGACGAGGAACTGATTGCGTACTATACCGAAACAGCGGACGCATTGCAGACACCCATGCTGATTTACAATATTCCGGCGCGGACCAATATCAACGTGAGTCCGGAGGTCGTAAAGGTTCTGGCGGATCATCCGTACATTATCGGCATCAAGGATTCCTCCGGCAATATGGATAATTTAAAAGCCTATATCGACGCTGCGGAAGGGAAGGATTTCTCCGTGCTCTGCGGCTCCGATTCCAAGATTCTGAAGGCGCTGCAGCTGGGTGCCGTGGGTGCGGTGGCTTCCACCAGCAATCTGATTCCGGAAGTGATTACCGGTATTTATAATTCCTTTGTTTCCGGCAGCAATGAGGCTGCGCAGGAATACCAGGAACGCTTGGAAAAGCTGCGTCTGACCATGAAGCTGGCGGGCACGCCTGCCGTACTGAAGCAAGCCCTTACCATGATCGGTATCGAGGCCGGAAATCCGGCAAAGCCGGTAAAGCCGGTGGATAATCCGAAGACCCTGGATGCGATTCGGGAAATGCTTGCGTATTACGGAAAAAAAGCATAGAATGCATTAAACGTGAGATCGGAATACCGGAAGGAGGCTGACAATGTTTAAATTTTGGGGTGACGGGTCACAGGCTGCCAAGGACCTGGTGGATGCCGTCGTGGTAAGAAGTACGGAAAATTTCAACTGGACCTTTATCTTTATCCTCGCGGTGGTCTTTTACGTTTACTGGACGGAAATCCGCAATAAGAATACCAAGGCGGTGTGTGCCGGGCTGGCACTTTACGGCGTGCACTGGCTGTACGAGATCGCCAATGCGGTAATTGCCCGCATTTTCGGGTATCCGCTCTGGACCGTATCCAATCAGTCCACCACCTTTATTCTGCTCATCGGCGTGTGCTGGGAGCTGTCCATGATGTTCGCTCTGGCGGGCATCATTTCCTGGAAGATGCTGCCGGATGACACAAGCGTGCGGTATTTTACTGCCGGCGGAACCAAAAAGGGCATCAGCTGCAAAGTGGTGGGAGCGATTGAAATGGCCGCACTTTTCGGACTTTTTGAATCTTTCCTGGCCGCAACCAGCAACAATTCTTTCATCTGGGTATATAAGTGGTGGGGAGTGCTGCCGGTATTCATTACCACCTACGTACCGTTCTTCCTGGCCAGCAATCTGGTTCCGGATATGGAACCCAAAAAGCGCACCAGATTCCTGATCTGCCTCTGGGGCAGCGTGGC
>JAZUKP010000146.1:0-2249 GCA_045643345.1 Anaerovoracaceae bacterium
ATTGCCAGATTACCCGGCCGGACCAGCTGAAAAAGATCCGCGCCCTGGATCTGCATGTGTACGCCCAGAGCATCTTCCTGGATTACGACATTCATATTGTGGAGCCCCGGGTGGGGGCGGAGCTTGCCGCCACCAGCTACAGCTGGAAGACCCTGCTGGCGGACGGCGTGCAGGTCAGCAACGGTACGGACTGTCCGGTGGAGCTGCCCTTTGCTCTGGGCGGCATTCAGTGCGCAGTCACCCGCAGCACGCTGGCAGGGGTGGGCCCCTATCTGCCGGAGGAGGCGTTTACGATGCAGGAGGCGCTGGACAGTTACACCAGTGCCGGTGCCGCGGCCAGCTTCGAAGAGGCGGTAAAGGGACGCATTGCAGCCGGTATGCTGGCCGACTTTGTGGTGCTGGGCGCAGATCCCTTCGAGACCGATCCGGCGCACATCAAGGATATTCCGGTGCTGGCCACTTATCTGGGCGGAAAAATCGTTTATTCCCGGAAGAACGGCTGAGAACCGACGCGGAGCATGGCGAAGCGAATTAAATAAAGAAATGCGGGAGCCTGCAGGCTCCCGCTGTTTTATTTGTGTTTTAATCTTTTCCGTATTTTACTGCAGATTTTACAATGCCCGGCAGCACGTGGAAGAACAGTTTTTTCTTCTGTTTTGTCAGATCCTGCACGGTTTTCGCCTCGGTGCTTTCGAGAAGGGCAAAGGTTTCTTCCACGAAGGCCTCCCGTTCGGCGATGGTCATGTTTGCCAGCATATTGCTGACCGCTTTGTCCAGCTTCCGGCCGGAAAAACTGCGGTTTAAAACGTATGCAAAGCGGGTGCCGTCCACCGTCCAGGAGAAGGGGTCATGCTGCAGCAGCGAATAGGACGAGCTGCGGATGCTCAGGTAGTCGCAGTTGGCCAGCAGTACGCCCACGATGGACGATTCCGGCACGAAGGACAGAATCCGCGGTTCAATGTCCAGAAAGCCTTCGCTTTGCAGGAATTCGTCGGTAAAGCCCGGTCCGTCCATATTGTACACGTGACGGACGCGGTCCCGGGTCTCTTTGGGCAGGTTGGCCGCCGCCCACACTGCCAGATTGCCGCCCTTGGACTGACCGCCCAGCTGCAGGGGCAGCCCGTATTCGGCGCTCATTTCCGCCGCGTACCGAGCCGCCGCCAGCTGCGCCGGCGTACCGTTCATAAAGGACATATTGCAGTCTTCCTTCCAGCCGGTGAGGGTGCTGTCCGTGCCCCGGTAGGCCACAAAAAGGGTGTCGTCGGGCAGAATAAAGGTGACCGCAGCAAACTGCTTCTCCGCGGCTTCGTCTACGCAGTCCACGTAGTGAACCATCTGCAGGTCCCGGAAGCGCACCGATTCCGCCGCCTTTTTGATCAGCTGCAGGTCGTGATTTTTCATGATGTCCAGCCCCCGGAAGCGGTCTTCCTCCGGCAGCTTTTCCAGGTCCTTCGCCGCTTTGCGGAAGAGCTTGGTGTCGATTTCCCCGAAGCCGGAAAAATTCAGGTATGCGAAAACCGTCAGCGCCAGTGCGTCCACCACGTTGAAGGGACTTTCTTCAAAAGTATATTTTCCCTGTTCGTCCAGGTAGCTTAAAAGATTTTTGGATTTCATATTATATTCAGACCGCGGGTCTAATTTGCGGAGGGCTTTTGTTTCGGTCAAGGTTACGCGCCCTTCTGAAAAAATCCGTCTTTTGGGGGGATTTGTCCTTTTAAAAAAAGAAAAATGAGATCCGCGGAGCCAAAATGCGGTTTTTGCCGCCGGCGGGCAGCTCCTTTCTGAAGGCTTACAAGCTTATTATATCATTTCTGCCGTTTCCCTGCGAAAAGGAAAAAACCATGCATGCTGCATGGTTTTCTTCTTTCTTGGTAGTGCCTAGGGGAGTCGAACCCCTGATTTCAGCGTGAGAGGCTAACGTCTTGACCACTTGACCAAGGCACCGTATGAGATTATCCGCACCGCAGCCCCGCTTCTAATTACGCTCCGGCATCGGAAGAAAAGGGTTGGGCGTTCCGCCGGGGACAAGCCCGCGGGGGAACATTGAAATTATACATAGATTTTCTTATTTTGTCTATTACTATTTTTGTTCACAGGGCGAATTATTTGGTATAATATCTCTGTATGAACATTTCAGAGGAAAAAACAATGGATTATAAAGAATTAGCTGAACTTTTATTCCCGGATATCGACAAGACTCCGGACGACTACGAAAAATTGTATCCCGCCAGAACCACCGGTCCGGACGG
>JAZUKP010000147.1:0-12729 GCA_045643345.1 Anaerovoracaceae bacterium
CCACCAGATCTCCCACCAGGGGAACACAGCCGTTTTTCCGAAATTTTCCTCGGGCCTTGCACTCGTAAATTCTGTTTTCCGACCAGACATAATAAAATCCGGCAATTCCTTTTACGATTGTTCCCCGCATTATTGCAGTACCACCGTTCCGTCGGAGAAATTTACAGCGTATGCAATCGGTGTATTGTTGTCCACAATGACAATCGCCGTACCCTTTCCGGTTCCTGTAATGGGAAAGCTGTAGGTGGAACCATCCGTTAAATCCGCACGATTTACGGACACTTTGCTGTGCTGGGTGGTTCCGTCTTTGGTGTTTTTAAAATCATCGGTTACAATAACCGTTACAGAAAACGATTCTCCCTCAAAACTGCGGAAATCCACAGCTAAAACTGCTTCGCCCTCTTCGGTTCCGGTAGACCGTACCGTAAGGGAGAATTCGGTTCCCTGCGCCACTTTTTCATTGTATGCAGGGCTCTGGGCACATACGCAGCCCGGCTCGACGGAATCATTTTCCGTGTATTTGATTTTCTTTTCCGGTACGCTGCAGCCCATGCGTTCGATCAGAGCAATGGCCTCCTCCAGCGATTTTCCCCGCACATCTATGACAAACTTGGAGGCTGCCGCCGGGTCCGGCCCTTTGGATACCACTAAATCAATCTTGCTTCCCTTATCCAGGGCAGAGCCCACCACAGGCGAGCAGGAAACCACCTTTCCTTTTTCCACGGTGTCGCTGTACTCTTCGGACACTTCTCCCAGAATATAACCGTATTGCTGCAGCCTTGCGGTTGCGGAATTCAGCTCCAGATTAACCAGAGGCGGCACGGTAGGCGCCGTACTCTTCCGCGTGATGTTGACCTTTACAGTCTGACCCTTTTTTGCGCTGGAACCCTCCGAGGGTGACTGTCTTACAATTGTACCCACGTCCTCGTTATCGTTGACCAATTCCGTCTCTATCACGATTTTTAAATCCATGGATTCCAGCAATATTTTAGCTTCTTCGTAGGTGGAACCCTCTATTTTCGGGACAACCACCGTATTATTATCCGCATTTCCGCCCAAAACCAAACGGAACAGTCCGAAAATCAAAAGCGCTGCTGCAAGAAATGCCCCGACGGCAATCATCAGTTTTCTTTTTCCCGCATTCTTCTCGTTTTGCAGCTGCGCGGCACCGACTCTGGTACCTGCGGAAGAGGATTCTTCCGACGAGGAATCGTTGCCCGGCTCCGCATATTTTTCCGGATGCGCTTTCCGGTCGTCCATTTCCAGACCGTAATCGGATTTTCTGGAGAACTTGACAAAGTTCAGGTCGGTAATCATTTCCTCGGCATTTTTATATCTGCTGTCCGCAGACTTTGCCGTTGCTTTCAGGATAACATCCTCCAGATCCTGCGGCATTTCCGGAACCAGATGAGACGGGGGTTCCATCTGACCGTTCATGTGCTTCACGGCCACCTCCACCGCATTATCTCCATCATAGGGTACCTTGCCGGTAATCATCTCGTACATCACGATGCCCAGGCTGTAGATGTCGGAACGTTCATCCACCTTATTTCCTCTGGCCTGCTCCGGAGAGAAATAATGAATGGAGCCCATAACCGCTTCCTTTTCGTCCCCCACCAACGTATTATTGTTCACTCTTTTGGCAATACCAAAATCAGTGAGCTTTGCCACACCGTCGTAGGTCACCATAATGTTATGGGGCTTGATATCCCGGTGAATTAAATGATTGCTGTGGGCTGTGGTCAGCGCCATGGCAATCTGCCGGGCATAAGAAACCGTGGTTTTGGCGTCCAAAGCACCTTCACGGCTGATAATTTCCGAAAGCGTTTCTCCCTCTACCAGTTCCATGACAATATAATAAATATTGCCCTGCTGCCCCACGTCGTAAACCTGAATAATATTGGGGTCCACAATGCCGGCTACCAACTGGGATTCCCGGTGAAAGCTTTCAATAAAAGAATCGTCCTTTGTATATTCAGGACGCAGAATTTTCAATGCAACATAACGATCCAGCTTCCGGTCCTTTGCCTTGAAGACAACGGCCATACCGCCTTCTCCGATTTTATCGTATATTTCGTATCTTTGGGCCAGAACTCTGGTACTCATTTTTTGCTCCTACTGAATTCTGATGCAGACTACTGAAATATTATCTCCGCCGCCGTGTTCATTGGCTTTTTCCACCAACTTTTTCGCCAGCATATACATAGAACCCATGCGGGACGCATAACCGGCAATTTCATCGTCGTCCACCTCCGAATAAAGCCCGTCGGTGCAGAGGATAAGGATATCTCCGGAATAGGTCGGAATCGAGAAAAAGTCCGGATTCACTTCTTTGTTTCCGCCGATTGCCCGGGTAATCATATTCCGATCCGGACGCCGGGAAGCCTCCTCTGCGGAAATCAGACCCTCTCTGAGCATGGTCTGCACAAAGGAATGGTCATCCGTAACCTGATACAGTTCGCCGCTGCGCAAAAGATAAGCCCGGCTGTCGCCGACGTTTACAAAATATGCTTTATCGTCTGTCAGATAGCAGAGCAGCGCGGTGGTTGCCATCCCAGAATTTCCCGGTTCGTAAAGAGATTTTTGAAAAACAAGAGAATTTGCACCGGAATACAGCGCATCAAAATACGCCCGCAGATCATCTTCGGATTCTGCATCTTCGATGGGATTCAGCGCAACAAACTGCGCCATATAACCCACTGTCATACGGCTGGCAAGCTCTCCGGAGCTCTGTCCGCCCACGCCGTCGGCCACCATATAAATCTGACGATCCGGCAGCACAAAAATGGAATCCTCGTTATCGGCTCGTTGTATTCCTTTGTCGGTTTTAAAACCAACTGTAATCAATTTATGTTCTCCTTATCCGGCTGATGAAAAAGCCATCCGGTCCGTCTTTTTCCGTAAAAAGCTGCAACTGCTTCTCTACGGGATAGGGCTTGACAATGTCCTGATTTTCTCCCGGGTTCACCGTACAAGTAGAGTATACCAAGACGCCGCCTTTTTTTAAATATCTATATGCATTTTCCAGAATTTTTGCCTGGGAATCTATCTTCGGAACTTCTTTGTATTTTATTTCCGGATTCTGCCGCAGGGTTCCCAGTCCACTGCAGGGGGCATCCACCAGCACCCGGTCTGCTTTCCCTTCAAATTCCGGCATAAATACCGACGTATCCGCCGCCGCAGCCATCACCATACCGTGCCCCAGCCGCGCAGCTTCTTTTTGAATCAATTCCACGCGATGCGGATATAGGTCGAAAGCTCGAATACAGCCTTTTTCCTGCATACGTTCTGCCATGGCAAAGCTCTTCCCGCCGGGTGCGGCGCACAAGTCCAGCACCAGTTCTCCCGGCTTGGGATCCAGGTAATCCACCGCCATTTGCGAAGATTCTCCCTGCACCGAAAAAAGCCCGCTGCGGAAAAGATCCGTTTCCAGAATACCGCTGCCTCCGGCAATAATTCCCGTAGAAACATGTGCCGAAGGAGACGCGGAAAAACCCTGCTGCAAAAGCGCCTTCATCAGTTCTTCCCGGTTTGTTTTTTGCGTATTTACCCGCAATACAAGAGGTGCAGGCGTATTGCTTGCATCCAGAAGCTTTTCGGTAATCTCCCGCCCGTAACATCGCAGCCAAAGCCCCACGATAGATTCGTGACAGGAATACTTCACCGAAAGATAAGAAACTTCATCGTTTTCTGCCGGAACTTCCAAAATACACTGCGCACGCTGAAAACTGCGCAGAACCGCATTGATAAACCCTTCGGAACCTTTCTTGAAAGCTCTTGCCAGTCCCACGGTTTCATTGATTGCCGCATATTCGGCGACACCGTGCATAAAAACCAGCTGGTAAAAGCCCATGCGAAGCCAGATTCTTTCCGAAAGCCCCAGCTTCGGCTTCTTCAGAAAACGGTTGATATTATAGTCCAGCAGCGTTTTATTGCGGATGACACCGTAAACCAGTTCCCGGACAAATGCTTCGGAGTCTGCAGCGCCGGAAGAAAGATATTTGCCTGCGGCAAGGCCGGACCAGGCATCCTTCTCTTCGGTTTCCTTCAATATCAGGTAGGCAAGCCGCCTGTCCTTATCCATTTATTTTACCTCAAAACTGTTCCGATTTCAATTTTATTGCCCAGAAGAAAAGCGCTTGCATCCATGGCTTTTTTTCCGGGAGCCTGAAGCATAGTAATCCGCGCAGTTCCGTCGGCACAGGCAACCTCTATGCCTTTCTTATCCGCAGAAATCACGGTTCCCGGAACCGCATTCACCGGAATATCCGAACACTTCTGCACTTTATGAATTTTCAGTACCGTATCGCCCAGGCAGGTCCACGCACAGGGATTGGAGTGAAATGCCTGAACCAGTCTGCAGATGCGAAAAACCGTCTGATCCCAGGATATTCTCCCTTCCTCCTTGCTGATGGTGGCGGCATAAGCCGTTGTCGTTTCTCCCTGAGGAATTGGCAAAACACTGCCGGCTGCGATTCCCTCGATATTGTCAACTAAGAGTCTTGCGCCGGTCTGCGCCAGCTCCGCAAAAAGCTGATCCGCAGTTTTCTCGCCGATGAGCGTTTTTTCCTGAAGATAATAATCTCCGTCATCCAGCCCCTCCGACATGCGCATCAACGTAACTCCGGTATACTCACAGCCATCCATGATGCTGCGCTGCACCGGAGCGGCTCCCCGATACGCAGGAAGCAAGGAGGTATGAATATTCAGACAACCGTAAGTCGGAATTTCCAGAATTTCTTTCCGGAGAATCTTTCCGTAGGCAAAGGCTACGATAAAATCCGGCTGCGCCTGTCGAATTGCCTGAATGCATTCTTCGTTATCCTTTAATTTAACCGGATCCAGCACCCGGATCCCCAACTCCTCCGCTTTGATTTTAACCGGGCTTTTCTGCATTTTGTTGCCCCGGCCTTTGGGTTTGTCCGGCTGGGTCAACACAAGACTTACGCAGTGCCCGGCCCGAACCAGCGCTTCCAGCGGAACGCAGGCAAAATCCGGCGTGCCCATATATACAATATTCATGTTATTCCTCTTCTTCTTCCTCGTTTTCTGCCGGAACTTTTCGAATATTGTCGGCCTTAGAAGTATAAAGAATTCCCTCTAAATGGTCGATTTCGTGACAAAACGCTCTTGCGGTAAAGCCTTCTACATCGTATTCCTGCTTCTGACCGTTTCGATCCAAGGCTTCAGCCTTAATTTTATAAGGTCTGTGCACATCTCCGAAGTAATCGGGAACGGAAAGACAGCCTTCAGAGCCGTACTGGTCACCTTCTGCCTCCAGAATAACCGGATTGATCAGTTCGTAAACCTCTCCCGGTTCCGTTTCCACCACAACGACCCGGCGAAGAACACCTACCTGGGGTGCGGCCAAACCAACACCCTGGGCTTTTCGCATCGTTTCCAACAAATCATCCAAAAGGGTGGTAATGCGTTCGTTAACTTCTGTTACCTCTCTTGATTTTTTTTCAAGCTGAGGTTCTCCCTGTAAAAGAATCGTTCTTAATGCCATGATAATCTCCTAAATAAACGTAAATGGATTTATGTCAACTGTAATCAGCTGCGCTGCATTTTTATTTTTTTCGTGGATTTCCTTCATTTCACGAATCAGGGCACTTACCTCGCTGCGGCTTCCGGCGGGTGCTTTAATCAAAATCTGCGAACGGAACAGCCCTCCCTGCTTTTTCAGCATAGGCTGGGCAGGTCCCAGAACCGCACATTCTCCCGCCATTTTTCCTCGCAGCCACCGGGCACATCCCTCCGCATAATTATATGCTTTATCTTCGTCACTGTCATGAATCACCAGCTGAAAAATGTCCGTAAACGGCGGATAGGCCGCAGCCTTCCGCACCCGGATTTCCTCCCGGTAAAAGGATTCATAATCATGATTGGCTGCAAAGAGCAGCGCCGCATGGTCCGGAGAATAGGTTTGAATAATGACAGAACCTTTCTCTTCGCCCCGGCCGGATCGACCGGCGGCCTGAGTCACAAGCTGAAAACTGCGTTCTGCGGAGCGAAAATCCGGAATATTCAGAGTGACATCCGCACTGATAATGCCCACCAAACCGACATTTTTAAAATCCAGACCTTTTGCAACAATCTGCGTACCGATTAAAATATCGGTTTTTCCGTTTTGGAAACGCTTCAAAACCGCTTCCAATTCACCCTTTTTACGAACCGAATCCAGATCCAGCCGCTCCGCTTTGGCATCGGGAAAAAGCTCCGCAACTTTTTCTTCAACTTGCTGGGTTCCTGCGCCAAAGCCGCCGATCAGCTTGCTGCCGCACTCCGGACAGATCCGGGGAAGAGACTGCTTTCTGCCGCAATAATGACATTCGCAAAGACCTTCGTCCTTGTGATAAGGCATTGAAATTCCGCATTCCGGACATTTTACCGCATAGCCGCACTCCCGGCAGAAAATATAACCCAGATATCCTCTGCGGTTCAAAAAAAGGATGATCTGCTTTCCCCGGTCCAGGGACTGCTGTATAGCCTCTGCCAGCTCCCGGGAAAACAGACTGCGGTTTCCCGCCCGGATTTCTGCAGTCATATCCACGATTTTTACATCGGGCAGTTCTACCCGATTGTACCGGTTTTTAATTTCAATCCGTTTAAAAATCCCCTTTTCGGAACGATAATAATCTACCACGGAGGGTGTTGCGGAACCGAGAATTACCGCTGCACCGCTGTTCATAGCTCTTTTTACCGCCACCTCGCAAGTATCGTACTTCGGACTTTTATCGGATTTATACGAACTTTCATGGGATTCGTCCAGAATAATCAATCCGATCCGATCAAAGGGCGCAAATACCGCAGACCGAGCCCCGATTGCCAGCCTCACGCGGCCCTCGGAGATTCTTTTATATTCCGTAGCCCGCTGGGCAGGAGTCAGTTTGCTGTGCAGAACTGCCACCGAATCTCTGCCGAAGCGGCTCATAAACCTTGCCACCAGCTGCGGGGTAAGTGAGATTTCCGGCACCAGAACAATGCCCTGCCGTCCGACATCCAGCACTTTCTGCATTGCCTGCAGATAAACCTCGGTCTTTCCGCTGCCGGTAACCCCTTTCAGCAGAAAAACCCTGTGGGTCCTGGAAGAAAGCGATTCCTGAATTTCTTCCAAAACCGCTGACTGCTCCTGTGTAAGCTTTTTCGGCGTTTGATCTTCTTCGGAAAGATCCAAATCGGCAAAGGGATCTTTGGTCTTGCGTTTTACTTCCGAAACGGGCAGAAAGCACTTCAAAGCTTCAATATACCGGCAAAGATAACGATTATGCATCCAGAGTGCCGTACGCACCGCTTCCTCGGTAAGAACAATCTCCGGATCGATTTCCGCAATCTCTTTGATTCTTTTGACTCCCGCCGGAGCATCCTCAAAAACGCGCACCACGTAGCCATCCGTCTGCCTGTTATGCATCCCGAAGGGCACCTTTACGTGCATTCCGACCAGCAGATTATCCTGGGAGCATGCGTAAGTATAGCAAAGGTCCGTAGCATCTGTATTATTGTCAACTACAATATCTGCGTATTTCAATCCTGTTTGCCTGTTCTTTTCGAAAACTCACATCCGCAGAAATGCTGGCGGTACAAGCCGTATTCTTTGGACAATTCTATGGAACGGAGATAGCCGTTCTTCTTTTTATAGTTTCCGGACAGATACTCAATTCCGTACTTTCGCGACAGCTGTCCGGCAATAAAGGAAATTACATCGTAATTTTTGTAAGGAGAAACCGTTAAAGTGGTATCGAAACAGTCAAAGGAATGCTCCTTGGCATAACGGGCTGTTTCTTCCAAGCGCATAGTAAAGCAAATACTGCAGCGAAGACCTCCCTCCGGTTCATTTTCATATCCGGAAATCAGTTCGAAATACGCTCGCGGATTATAATCGCCTTCTATAAAGCTGATACTTTTTCCGGTATCTTCGCAATACTCCGCAAGGAAGCGCTGCTGCTCGGATTTTCTGTGATTGTATTCTTCTCGGTCCGTAATATTGGAATTGCTGTAGTATACGGTAATAACATACTTATCCTCTGCTAAAAGGCGCTCAATTACCGCACTGGAGCAGGGACCGCAGCAGGAATGCAGCAATAATTTCTTTTTTTCCGTCATTCATCCGCCTCCGGATTAAAGTTTTCAAAAATAGGAATGCTGCCGGAATCTTCCGCGGCAAGCAGTTCCTCTTTGCTGTGCAGTGTCCAGCTGACTTCCTGAATTCCCCGGCGCAGGCAGCGCTTCAATGCAGAAATATCCCGATCAGCATAGCGGCAGGCAATAAAATCCGGCTTTGCAGCAATATTTCCCGCCATTTGCGTCAAAAGGAACCGCAGGATCGGTCCCATGGAAAGCTCCTTACAGCGAAAATAATTCTGCACCAGCTGTCCGCGCACCGCCTCCGGATGATTTTTTGCCAGCCAGATGACCGCGCGGGGATCAAAAGATTCCATGCACCAGGGCGCAGGATAATCCTTCATCCGTTCCCAGGCAGCCTCGCAAAGCGCTTTGTAATTTCCGCCAGAGACCTTCAGTTCCACAATCAGCGGCATCTCTAAAGCCAGCACTTCTTCAAACAAAGGAATATGCTCCTTCGTTCCCTCCAGCCGGTAATTCTGCAAATCTTCTCGGCAGAGAGATTCAATCTGCACGTCTGCACCGGTAGTTCTGCAGATATTGGAATCGTGAATCACCGCCAGATTTCCGTCTTTCATCAGGTGAATATCCAGTTCTGTGCCCCATCCGTGTTCTTTTGTGCGCAGAAAGGCCGGCATGGAATTTTCCGGAATTTCCGGTTTCTCATGAAAGCCCCTGTGGGTAAATCTGTATTTTTTCAGTTCCTTCAGTGTTTCTTTCATTATATCTCTTCAACGGACACAAATGCAGAAAAACCGGTCATATCCAGAATTTCATACACCGCAGGGTTTACCCCTGAAATCCGCATTTCGCCCCGTCCGTTCATAATCTTTCTTGCGGCAATCAATACCCGCAGTCCGTAGGATGTAATATACTCCAGGCAGCTGAAATCGAAAACCACTTTTTCCGCGTCGCCCAGCAGTTCTCCGATGTGTTCGTACACCTCCGGGGCACTGACGGAATCCAGTCTGCCATCAAAATGCAGCGTCAGTGTGCGATTGTCCAGAACTTTCGTCAGAAAAAGATTCTTCGGCTGACCGATTAAACCGAAATGCTGCAGTGCTTTTTGGATACCATCGTCATCCACCCCTGCAGTTACGTAATCCGCACCGGACTTCACCGCAGGTTCTGCATTGCCCATAGCCACACCGATTCCCGCAAACTTCAGCATGGGAATATCGTTTTCGCCATCCCCGAAAGCTATAATTTCGGATCGGCGAAGCCCCATGCGGTCAATACAGCGCTGGATCCCCACGTCTTTTCCGCTGCCCTTGGCTACAATATCGATGCCGGTTTCATTCCAGCTGGTAATATCGCATTCGTCCAGAAAAGCCTTCAGAAGCTTCTTTTTTTCCTCCGGAACATAACTGCAGATCTGATAAATCGGTTCTCCGTTGTACTTTCCCACTTCCGGGATGCGGCCCATCGTGGCATTCTGGGTATCCACCACGGTCTGGTTCACAAAATTCAAAACTCTGCCGTTCTTTCCGATCAAAAGCAAAGGAATCTTTTCAGTTTCAAACATAGAGACCAGAACTTCCACCTCGGATTCCGGGATGGGTGTTCCAGCAAACATCTGATAATCTTTGTCATAACAGAGCTGTCCGTTCAGGGTCAGATATGCATCGAAAGAAATATCTCCCAAAGGAAGCTGCTTCATTTCCTCCAAAAAGCGTCCGGTACAGATTACAATCTTGATTCCCTTTCGCTGCAGCTCCTTTAAACATTCTGCCGTGCTGACAGACATAGAGCCGGATTTATGGGAAAGAAGAGTTCCGTCAATATCGAAAAAACATGCTTTAATCATTCTTCAACCTCTCCGCAAAATCTTCGGGAACCGGAAGCTCAAAACAAAGCAATTCTCCGGTCTTCGGATGATAAAAGGAAAGTCCGGCGGATATCAGATAAATCCGGGAAGCCGGTGTACCGCCGTATTTCCGGTCTCCAAGCAGCGGCATGGACCGAGAGGAAAACTGCACACGAATCTGATGCGTTCTTCCGGTAATCAGCCGTATTTTAACCAGACTGACTTTTTTTCCGCAGCTGCTTCCGCTTTTTATCAGCTCGTACTCCAGGGCCGCATCCCGCACCCCTCTGCGAAAGCGGCGTACCACATAGCTTTTGTTTTTCGTCCCATCGTGAAAAAGAAGGTCCTTCATTTCTCCCAGCGGTGGGTCGGGAATGCCGCAGACAACGGCATAATAGGTTTTCGTAAAACTGCCTTCCGTAATCTGGCGGGAAAGCTCGCCTGCGGCAAATTTATTCTTGGCAAATACCATCAGTCCGGACACCCCCTGATCCAGGCGATGCACGGCAGCAATATAATCTGTCTCCTCTGTCTTTCGAAGCAAAGCCGGAAGACAATTCTCCGAACCGTCCTCCTGAGAAGACAGCTCTGCAGGCTTCTGACACACCACAATGTATTTGTCGGAATACAAAATATCCATGCTATATATTGTATATGATTCCGGCAATAAGTACAAGATAAAGCCCCGGATTCTGCCATCAATCTTTGGCGGCTTGCACTTTCTGCGAACTGTGTTATGATACCTAAAAGGTGAAAAAATGAAAAATACAACAACAGAAAACATTACATCGATCCCCTTCTGCTGCAGCACGGACCCACATCTGCACAGCTTTTGTCTTTCGTTGAGCGTACGGGGCGGCGTTCTTTATGAAAATGATACGGAAAACGGAATAACCCATCTTCTGGAGCACATGGTTTTCCGCAATATCAAGAAAAAATACAACTACCGATTATATGAACTTCTTAACGAAAACTGCCTGAACTTCAACGCAGCCACCTATAAGGAATTCGTGTATTTTTACATCTGCGGGATTCCGGAAAGTTTTGCTCTGGCTTCAGACATTCTTCTGTCCGTATTGGATGAAATCAATATCGGCCGGGAAGAATACGATGCGGAAAAACGCCGCATCAAATCCGAAATTCGGGAAAGCTCCGACAAAACCAGTCTGGCCTATTTTACGGATTCCTTCGTGTGGAAGGATACCCCGCTGAAAAATACCATTACGGGAAGCTGCGGTACTTTGGATAAAATCTCCGTAAAAAAACTGAACGAATATAAAAAAGACCTTTTCTGCCCGGAAAATATGTTTTTCGTTTTAACAGGAAACGTAAATGGCAAAGACCTGGATGCTTTCCGCAAAATACTGGATGATTTAACACTGCCCGCATCCGGAATCTGCCGCCGAAACAATGCTCCTGTTCCCGCGGATTTCGGAAACAGAAACCGGGAACTGCACATTAAAAAAGCCAGCTTCTGCAGAGCTTCCCTCGCTTTTGATGTGGATAATACCCGTTATCCCGTAGGGGTTCGCGACATTATCTACGCCTTGCTTTTCCAGGGAGAAACCGCCCTTGTTTTCACGGAGATTTCCGAGGATAACCCCATTGTCTATTCTCTGGACAATACCATTGAACAGTACGATAACATCAGCATTATACGGCTGGAATATCTTGTTTCCCGGCGAAACCTCCGGGCATCGCTGGAAGGCGTAAAGCGCGCTGTTGATAAACTGAAAAACGGAGAATTCAATTTTGACGGCTGCCTGCAATGGATGATCGGAACACGAAAAATGCTTTTG
The DNA here is from genome assembly GCA_045643345.1 of Anaerovoracaceae bacterium. Lineage (GTDB taxonomy): Bacteria > Bacillota > Clostridia > Peptostreptococcales > Anaerovoracaceae > RUG13409. The sequence continues at coordinate 11,728 of JAZUKP010000147.1, forward strand.
GACAATGCAGAAGAACTGAACTGGGCCATCGCCTACGACAATCACATTCTGGCAGGAGAACCCATTGACTACGAAAAAGAAAAGCTGGGCCGTTACCTCGGCATCACCAAAGATGATATTGTAAAAGCCGCAGATGAAATCTTTGTTCCGCAAAATATGAGCACTGCCTTTAAAGGCGAGCCGTCTGCGATAAAAAATGCGGTCGGATTCACGAATAAAGAATCGGTATAAAGAACACACAGCAATCGATTCCGATGAATAAACCACTTACCAAAACGACGAGTCAAAAATAGAAAAGCAGCAGATATCATAAACAATATCTGCTGCTTTTTTGTGTCAAAGACTGACCAAAAGGTACATTTTCAAGCTAAAACTGACCAAAAGGTACGTGTTCGCGGGGTGTTTCAATCCTCCGGTTTGCCGAACAATACGGGGCTGGCATTTCCTCTTTGTCTGTACTTTGCTGGGATCCGTTTGCCTTTGAAAATCTTCTGAACTTCCGGTTCGGCTTCGGCACCGGTGAACTCGATCCGTCCGCTGTTTCCATTTGCGTAATGCCACTCCGTGACCTTGTATACTTCACAGACAATGCCGCCGGTCACTGATAACACATACTGGTATTTCTTTGCCGACTCCAGTTTGATCCTCCACGCTGAACGAGTAGTTTCATACCTGTCTTTGCGTTGGCTCAACCAATAGTCCTTTACCTTTATAATTATGTATTTCGGATTTGACGAAGAATCGACGTATTCCTTTGCGGCCAAGTTCCTCTGAAGCGTGATTGCATTTGTCGGCTCACTCGAACTATATCCCTTGATTATATTCGTCAGTTTCCGTTCGATCGAATATGCATCAATGAGGGCGCTTTCAATCACAAACGCATCGCGTTCTTCGAGACCGTATTTTTGGATGATATATATTACCTCAAGCCCCGCATCCTTGATTTCACGAATGGTTTTGTATTTTAGATTATCGTCATCATCGAGTTCCGGAATATAATCG
>JAZUKP010000148.1:0-22940 GCA_045643345.1 Anaerovoracaceae bacterium
GGATTGATTTTTTGAGAGGAAAAATATTTGAGCGAAATTCGTTTTACACCCAGTATTACCGTGGAACCCGGCGAAGTTTTCGGTGTTTTTGACGGAAACCTGAAGCTGGTGGAAAAGGCCTGCAACGTACAGATTGCCTGCAGAGGCGACGAAATCGCCATTCAGGGCGACCATCCGCAGCAGGCGGAGTTTGTCATCAACGCGCTGTTTAAAGTGGTGGAAACCGGCCAAAAACTGGACGAACAGAAGGTAAATTATATTATCACCCTGGCGGGAGAAGGCATTTCCTACACCCAGAGCAATCTGCAGCGGGACGTTATCTGCTATACCGTGAAGGGAAAGCCGTTAAAGCCCAAGACCCTCGGTCAGAAGGACTACGTGGACGCCATCAAAAAGAACGATATCACCTTCGGTATCGGCCCTGCGGGAACGGGCAAAACCTATCTGGCGGTGGCTATGGCGGTGTCTGCCTTAAAAAACAAAGAGGTGGAGAAACTGGTGCTGGCGCGGCCTGCGGTGGAAGCGGGGGAGCGTCTTGGTTTTCTGCCCGGAGACCTGCAGGAAAAGGTGGATCCTTACCTGCGTCCCCTTTACGATGCTCTCTACGACGTACTGGGCAGAGAGGCTGCTCTGCGGCTGAAAGAAAAAGAGGTCATCGAAGTGGTACCTCTCGCCTACATGCGCGGACGGACCTTGGACAATTCTTTCATTATTCTGGACGAAGCGCAGAATGCCACCAAGGAGCAGATGAAAATGTTCCTGACCCGTATGGGCTTTGGTTCCAAGGTCATTGTTACCGGAGACGTAACCCAGATTGACCTGCCCAAGGGCACCCGCTCCGGTTTGATCGACGCGTTGCATGTTCTGAAGGGTGTGGAGGGTATTGCCTTCTGCGAGCTGAACGATACGGACGTGGTGCGTCATCCGCTGGTGCGGCGCATCGTAAACGCCTATGACCGATATATTGCAAGACATCCGGAGTGGAATAACTGATGATTACGATTTATTTTGACGAAGAAAATTTGCCGGACGAATGGACTTCCGGCACCATGCAGAAGGCAGCAGAGCTGGCCCTGGCAGAAGAAAAAATCGATGCGGCCGCGGAGCTTTCTGTCAGCTTTGTGGATTTTGACGAAATTCACAGCCTGAATCTGCAGTACCGCGGCGTGGACCGACCCACCGACGTGCTGTCCTTCCCCATGTTCGAGCCGGGAGAAATTCCGGATGCAGAGGAACTGGAAGAGGGCGAAAGCGTAGAGCTGGGTGACGTGGTCATCTGCCGGGAGCAGGCAAAGCTGCAGGCGGAGGAATTCGGCCATCCCTACGAGCGGGAGCTGATTTATCTTTTCGTGCACTCCGTATTCCATCTTCTGGGATATGACCACGAGGAGGAAGATGAAAAGCGCGTCATGCGGGAAAAAGAAGAAAAAGTAATGAATTTACTGGGGATAACAAGATGAGATCCGGTTTTGTAGGCATTGTCGGAAGACCGAACGTGGGAAAATCCACGCTTTTAAACTGTATTTTGGGAGAAAAAATCGCCATCACAAGCGATAAGGCGCAGACCACCCGGAACGCCATCCGGGGCATTTATACCCGTATGGAAGAGGACGAACCTCTCTGTCAGCTGGTGTTTATCGATACGCCGGGCATTCACAAGCCCAAGAATGCCCTGGGCAGCTATATGACCGAAACCGCACTGAATACTTTGAACGAAGTGGACGCAGTGCTCTTTTTGGTGGACTCTGAACCGGAAGGTGCAGGCAGCGGCGATGACTTTATCGTCAAGGCTTTGGAAAAAGTGGATACGCCCAAGTATCTGGTTATCAATAAAATTGATAAAATCGGACCGGAAAGTTATCTTAACATATTTAATTATTATGACAACTTGCATATATTCAAAGATATTATCGGTACCAATGCTCTGGAAGGAAAGAACGTGGATGTGCTCTTAAAGAAGCTGGAAGAAAACGCGGAAGAGGGTCCCATGTTCTTCCCGCCGGACATGGTAACGGACCATCCGGAACGTTTTCTGGTTTCCGAAATCATCCGGGAGAAGATTCTGAACTATCTGAACGAGGAAGTTCCCCACGGCGTTGCGGTGGAAATCGAAAGATTTGAAGAGGGGAAGAATCTTACCGGTATCAATGCCGCCATTTACTGCGAAAAGCAGAGCCACAAGGGCATTATCATCGGAAAGCAGGGACATACTTTAAAAGGCATCGGCAAGAGCGCAAGATTGGAAATCGAAGCACTTCTCGGCACAAAGGTCTACCTGGAGCTTTTCGTTAAAGTAAAAGAAAAGTGGAGAGAATCCACCATAGCCATCAGCAATTTCGGATATAAATAGTGGGGGATGCGGTGAAAAAAGAACTCTACGGGGAGGAAAAGCTGCTTGCGGAGGAAAAACGGCTTCAGTGGCAGAAAGAATCTGCCAGATTAAAAGCGTACGAGGATGCGCACGAAAGGAAGTTGATCCGCCTCAAGAAATGGGCGTTGACCGTGTTGGTTTCCGCACTTCTCATTTTTGCTTTGGTCTCGGCCGTTGTCCTGGTTCAGTTCAGCCGATACAACAGGGCGGAAGAGTATTTCACAGCCGGCGAATATGTTCGTGCGGCGGATGCTTTCATGAAAATGCCGGATTACGGCGATTCCCGGGCAAGAGTGTACGATTCGGCGGTAGAACTGTTCCGGCATCAGCGGTATGAGGAGGCGCTTCCGTATTTTGTCTGGCTCGACGGATATATGGACAACGGTTATTATCTGCGAAAATGTCAGGAACTGCTTTCGCAAACAGATGAGTAAATCTATAAAAAAGTTCCGGAAATAGATATTTTACATTCAACTTCCGTTTTTTGTTTATGTCTTTTCGTGGTGAATTTACTGCGCTATTTTGTAAATTTATTAGATATCATTGTTTTATGGAATGTAATTAATAAAAGTAAGACTGTCTGGAAAAAACAGAAGACACATAGTAAAGGGTGCGCATCCTTTTGCGTATGAAATTTTTTTATTAGTTTGGATTAATATGATTAAGGAGATGCAAATTATGATGGGTACTGTTACTAAAAAAAGGTTTAATATTGTGTTAATCATAATACTCTGCTTTTTGTGTCTTGCCTTTCTTTTTCTAAACCCGGTAAGACCCGGTGAAAGGGTCGTAGAAGTAATTCAATATTGCGATAACGAGCAGTCTATAGAAATCAATTTGTCAGAGGAACAGGGGCGGACAATTTTGAGAGAAGTTTCGAAATGCCTTGCTGTCCGGACACTAATTCAAAATAAGTCCGAATATTCTGAGCCGAACGTGTACCATGTTCGTACAGATGAAAGAAGTCTTTTTATCTGTTTTGAAAAAGGTTCGCCAGTGATTCATACCTACCGTCATGCCGGAAGCCTGACTGACGGAGAATGGACCCTGTATCCCTCTGCAGAACGTTATGAGAAAATTGTGAAGCTATTGAAGTATTGAAGTGTTCTAATTTCTTTCGGATGTAATTTATCTCATGCCGGGGCTATGGTATGATATAATTATCCAGAGGAAGCGAGAATGTATACCGAAACCGAAGGAATCATCCTGAAACAAATTAAAATTGCAGGTGGACGAAAAATGCTGTTAATCTTTTCCGAGAAGTTCGGCAAGATTTCCGCAGGCACTTCTATTTCCGAAAAGGGGAAGAACAAGAATTCTCTGGCGGTGCGTCCCTTTACCAAAGGCCGCTACGAGCTGTACAAAAACAAAGACAGCTATAATGTGGTCAGCGCGGAAACGAAGGAAAGCTACTATGCCATCGGAGAAAATGTGGACAAATACCTTGCGGCATCCTATGTGCTGGAGCTTTGTGAGAAGATGCTTCCCGAGGATGAACCTGCCCCGGGGATGTACCGCATTCTTTCCGACTTTCTGGGCATGCTGCAGAAACGCAAATCGGATTTCGATACTTTGGTTATCGGCTTTCAGATTAAAGCTTTGGTTTGTTTAGGCCTATCTTTATCGCAAAATCCGTTGCTGTCGGAGCAAAGTAATGATAAAATCAATGTGGTAAGGTTTATAGAGCAGCATCCGCTGACCAGTTTGGAAGGAATCTCGATACCCGAAGAGTCAGCCGCCGCTCTGTCAACTTTCATAAAACAGTATATTTTTGATAACTTAGGTATCGCGAACCTGAAATCGGAGGGTTTGCGCATATAGAAGGGGGGATAAAATGGAAATTACATTAGAACAAATCGAACAGGTGAAAGATCGCACCGGAGTCAGCTACAAGGAAGCAAAAGAAGCTCTCGAATTTGCCGGCGGAAGTGTTGTTGATGCAATTATCTACATCGAAGAGAATATCAATAACGAATACGAGAAAAAGGATTCCTCCGCTGCGGAAAAAATGAGCAGCTTTGTAAAGGACACCGTCCGCAAGGGAAATGTTACAAAAATCCGCGTGTACAAGGGGGATGATGTGATTCTGAATATTCCGGTCATCATCGGAACCATTGCCGCCGTAGCCTTCCCCTGGGGCGTTCTGGCAGCCGCTGTTACCTCTGCGGCAACAAAGTGCAGAGTGGAATTGATCAAGGAAGACGGAAGCGTTGTCAGCGTCAGCGAAAAGGCCGGAGAAATGGTTGGCACCGTAAAGGACAAGGGCGGTGTTGTGGTTGATGAAATCAAGACCAAGAGCAGTGCCATTATCGAAAACGTCAAGGATAAGAGCGGCGAATTTCTTGATAGTGCAAAGGAAAAGGGCGGTGAATTCCTGGGCTCCGCAAAGGAAAAGGGTTCCAATGTTTTCGAAGCGGTAAAAGATAAGAGTTCTACCGTTTTCGAAACTGTAAAGGATAAGGGTTCTTCCGTATTTGAAACCGTAAAGGATAAGGGCGGAGATCTCTTTGAGGCTGCAAAAAACAAGGGAAGCGAAATTTTCGAAACAGCAAAAAATAAGGGGACGGAAATTTACGAAGAAGTAAAGGAGAAGGGAAGCGAAATCCATGATGAACTTAAAGATGAAGCCGAAACATTCTTCGGGGACAATCGGGAAGAAAAAATCATCGACGTCACAGACATCGACTTTGAAGAGTCTGAAGAAGCCTGTGATTGCGGCGCTGGCAGCGACAGCAGCAATCCTGAACAATAAGATTAACGATAAATAAATAATTTTAATCAATAAAAGGAAAAGATATTTCATGAGTAAAGAATTTACCATGGATACAATCGTAAGCCTCTGCAAAAGCAGAGGTTTCCTGTATCCGGGCTCCGAGATTTACGGAGGCCTTGCAAATGCCTGGGATTACGGTCCCATCGGTGTAGAACTGAAAAACAACGTTAAAAAAGCATGGTGGAAGAAATTCGTTCAGGAAAGCCCCTACAACGTAGGTCTGGACGCAGCCATCCTGATGAACCCGCAGACCTGGGTTGCCTCCGGTCATCTGGGCAGCTTCTCCGATCCGCTGATGGACTGCAAAGACTGCCATGCCAGATTCCGCGCGGATAAGCTCATCGAAGACTGGGCCGAGCAGAAGGGTATCGAGCTGGGCGGCAGTGTGGACGGTTGGTCCAACGAACAGATGGAAAACTGGATTAAGGAACAGGGCGTTGTATGTCCGGAATGCGGGAAAGCAGATTTTACCGGCATCCGTCAGTTTAACCTGATGTTCAAAACATTCCAGGGAGTAACGGAAGATTCCAAAGCGGAAATTTATCTCCGTCCGGAAACCGCCCAGGGAATTTTCGTCAATTTCAAGAACGTTCAGAGAACCACCAGAAAGAAGGTTCCTTTCGGTATTGCGCAGATCGGTAAATCTTTCAGAAATGAAATTACACCGGACAACTTCATTTTCAGAATCCGTGAATTCGAGCAGATGGAACTGGAGTTCTTCTGTGAACCGGATACCGACCTGGAATGGTTCGATTACTGGAGAAGCTACTGCCGTCAGTTCCTGGAATCTTTGGGAATGAACATGGAAAAGCTGCGTCTCCGCGACCACGAAAAGGAAGAGCTTTCTTTCTATTCCAAGGCAACTACGGACTTCGAATATCTGTTCCCCTTCGGCTGGGGTGAGCTCTGGGGTATTGCAGACCGTACCAATTACGACCTGACCAGACATCAGGAATGCTCCGGCACCAACATGGAATATATCGATCCCAACGATCCGAAGAAGCGGTACATTCCTTACGTTGTGGAACCGTCTCTGGGCGCAGACCGTGTAACCCTTGCATTCCTCTGCGACGCTTACGAAGAGCAGGATCTGTCCGCAGACGGCAAGGAAGATTCCAGAGTGGTAATGCACTTCCATCCGGCACTGGCTCCCTTTAAGGCTGCGGTTCTCCCGCTGACCAAAAAGCAGACCGAAGCGGCAGAAAAGCTTTATGCAGAACTGTCCAAGTATTTCATGATTGACTTCGATGCTTCCGGTTCCATCGGAAAGCGTTACAGAAGAGAAGATGAAATCGGTACTCCGTTCTGCCTGACCGTGGACTTCGATACCGAAGCCGACGGCTGCGTCACCGTCCGTGACCGTGACACCATGGAGCAGGAGAGAGTTGCCATTGCAGACCTTAAGGCTTACATCGAAAAGAAGATGGAGTTCTAGACTCCGAAATAAAGAATGCTGCGGGGACTTTCCGGTCCCCGCTTTTTTGAAAGAAAAAATATGAACTATCTCAGATCTATTCGATTAAAAGATCAGCCGGAAGCGTGGGATACCTGGTCTTACCTGAATTCCATGCCTCTGGTGGAATACCTGGCAAACACGGAAGGGCTGGCCTTTACGAAGCCGGTTACCTTCTTTGTGGGCGAAAACGGTACCGGAAAATCCACGCTGCTGGAGGCTATTGCGGTTGCCATGGGTTTTAATGCAGAGGGCGGTTCCCGGGATTTTCAGTTTTCCACCAGAGCCACCCATTCGGAGCTCAGCAGGCATCTGGTTCTGAACAAAGCCGGCGTTCCTGCAGACGGATTCTTTCTCCGGGCGGAAAGTTTTTACAATACGGCAAGCTACCTGGACAAAAACAGCAGTCTTAAACGTTACGGCGGGATTTCGCTGCACGCGCAGTCTCACGGAGAATCTTTCCTGTCCCTGATCCAGAACCGATTTGAAGGGAAGGGGCTCTATCTTTTGGATGAACCTGAGGCGGCCGTGTCTCCCCGGCGGCTGCTGTCGCTGCTGGTTTTGATTGACACGCTTGCTAAGGCGAATTCCCAGCTGATCATCGTAACCCATTCGCCCATTCTGCTGGCGTATCCGGATGCGGAAATCCTGGAATTCTCGGAATCCGGCATTGCTTCCGTGTGCTACGAAGATACGGACAGCTATCGAATCACCAAGGAGTTTCTGGATGACCCGCAGCGTATGGTTCATTATTTACTGGATTCGGAATAAAAGAATGAACGCATCAAAATGTGATTCCGTAATTAAAAAAATCCTGCATTTTGCGATGCAGGATTTTGCTTTTTCTGTTTTTTCTTATTCTCCGAAACTTTCGATTTCTTCCCGGGAAAGGAGCACTGCTTTTTGATCCCGGATGGCATATACCTTGCTGCAGGATTTCAGCACGGTAGGCCGGTGGGTAGTAACGATTACCGTTCGGGTGTTTTTTCCGGAAAGGATGTTGGAAAGAACTTTCTTTTCGGTTTCTATGTCCAGGGCTGAGGTGGCTTCGTCCAGCAGCATCAGCGGGGCAGGGCTTAAAATAGCCCGGGCAATGGCAAGCCGTTGAATCTGTCCTTCGGACAGACCTGCGCCACGTTCGCCCAGCGCGGTGTAAATTCCTTCCGGCTGCCGTTCCACAAAATCCAACGCACAGGCTGCTTCCAGCGCACTGCGGATTTCTTCTTCGGAAGCATCCGCATTGGACAGCCGCAGGCAGTCTGCAATCGTACCGGAAAAAACGACCTTTTCCTGTGCAACATAGGTTGTCAGGCTTCTGACAGAGGCATTCAGCGGAGTTTCTTTCTCTCCGGAGAAAAGGGTCATGCTGCCGGAGAAGGGCGCAATAAGGCCTAAAATCATCCGAATCAGCGTGGTTTTGCCGCCGCCGGATGGAGATACAATCCCGACGATTTCTCCCGGTTCTGCACTGATGCTAAGTCCGGAGAACACGGGAAGTCCTTCTTTGTATGCAAAGCAAACATCATCGAGACGGATTCCAACACCGTGGGTCTGTGCTTCTTTCATCAGTGCTGCAGTCTGCGGTGTGCACTTGGTGTCCTCTGCAGGAAGCTCCAGAATGGTGATGATTCTTCCCGCGGATACGGTGGCAGACATGGCAGAGGGAATCAGGGAAATCAATGAGCCGAATGCGGAGGCTACCGTTCCGGCAAGCTGAATAAAGAGGATCATGGTTCCCATGCTGATTTGTCCGATCCAGAGACGGTAAACGCCCCAGCCCATGCAGAGGCAGGAAACGATAAAACTGAGCAGACTCATCAGAAGGTTTGCTTTTATAGAGAATTTATTGTATTCCAGACTGGTTTGCTTATATAGCTCCTGCAGCTCGTCCAGCTTTCCGCTGAATTTTTGCTTCAGATGAAAAGCTTTGATGGCCTGCAGATTCTGCAGAGATTCCTCATAAAAAGAGGTAAGGTCTGCCTGTTTTTCCCGGACTTCTTTATCGAAGTCCCGCATTTTGGAAAGAAAGCTGCGGGAAAGAAGCACGGTAAAAGGTGCGCTGACCAAAGCCAGCAGTGCCATGACGGGGTCGTAATGCAGAATCACGCATAGCGTGGCAAGAAACTGGAACAGGCAGGTAATCAGACTGGGTACCCATCCCAGCACGCTGGAAGAGACCGTGCTGACGTCGCTGCTGATGCGCTGAAGAAGGTCCCCGGAATGATAACCAAGCGATGCCTGCCAGTCGATATTTAAGAATCTTCCGAATACATCCGCTCTGATTTCGTTGGACACACGAATGCTGAATTTTGCGCTTTCCCGGCGAACCAGCGCATTGAGCAGCATTCGTGCCGTATTGAACAGAAGATATAAAAGAATGATTGCTTTTATCAGTGCCGCGTTGTGAGAAATCAGGGTATCAATCAGACTTTTGGAAAGAATGCTGGATGCCAGGGCCAGCCCGATCAGAAGCAGATTGGCCGCAATAAAGAAAAGAATACCTTTTTTGTACCGGGACGTGTAGCTGTAGATCCATTTGGTTTCTTTTATGATATCCTGAATCGTTTCTTTATCGATTTTCTTTTTTGCTTTTTTTATGTATGCGCCAATCATTCTTTATCGTCGGTTTTATTCTCGGAAGAACGATAACCGTAACCGCTTTTATAACCGTAACCGTATTTTTTGCCGTAACCGTACTTTCCGTAGCCATAACCGTATTTGAGGCTGGTGGAGCTGCTTTCGGCAGTAGAGCAGTTGAATACATATCCCAGAACTTTTACGCCGTTATCGGTCAGTGCCTGCAGGCCTTCGCTTACCTGATTTGCACTGACGTAATCCTCTCGGATTACGTAGACGGCAAGATCCGCGTGGGGCGCATAGGCTGCGGCATCGGAAATCATACCCATAGGAGGCGTATCGATTACAATGTAATCGAAGGACGCGGACAAGGTTTGGAGAATGCTCTTGACCCGGGAATATTTTAAAAGCTTATGGGGTTCCGTATCTACCGGTTTCCCTGCCAGCAGGTAAACCGTGGTATTCGGAACCTGATATAAAGTAACCTGTTTTACGGATTTCTGCAGAATATCTCCCAGTCCGACGGTATCTTCCATAACGTTGAAGATTGACTTGATATTTGCTGCCCGCAGATCGCCGTCAACCAGAATAACGTTTTTGCCGTCCTGGGCCAAAGAGAGGGCCAGGTTGGAAGAAATACTGCTTTTCCCTTCGGCGGGCATGGAACTGGTAACCATGATAACTTTCGAATCGGAGCTATTCATTTCACGCTTCAGCTTCAGTCGGAGCAGCCGGAAGGCTTCCGCGTATGAAGAATCCGGAGACTGGTTCAAAAGCAGCAGTCCGGAATTGCTTTTGCGCTTTTTTTTGACCTCGGGAATGCTGCAGAGGCAGGGGAGGTTCGTACTGTTTTTTAAATCCTCCTCCTGAATCACGGTGCGGTTTGTCAATGCGTGAATCAGAAGCAATCCCAGAGAAAGCACAAGGCCCATACCGGCTCCTGCCACCGTCTGTTTTTTCCAGGATGGTGCATTGTAAGGCGCGGTAGGAATCGTGGCTTCCTTGGTAATGGAAAACTGGGTTTCTCCGAGGACCAGTGTACTGATCTGAGGATAAATCTCCAGAACCTTTGATAAAATGGTGTAGGCGTCGTTCGGATTGCTGCTGGTTACGTTTAAAATAAAGAAGTTGGTTTCTGCAATAGAGGTAGCGGAAATAGAGCCGTTGACATAGTCTGTCCCCAGCTCCTGCAGCAGCTTTTCCCGCATAATATCCGATTCCAGAATGTAGGGAAAACTGGATGCGGCCAATTCTGCCGCCGCACTGTCGTAATAGTAGCTGTAGCTGTTAAAATCGGTGTTTCCGCTGTAGCTGACGCTGACGGAGAATACCGCCTCCGACTTATACCGCGGGGAATAGCTGCGGATGGATTGATAATACATCAATGCGCCCAGAGCCGCAGTCAGGATAATTACAATGTACCAGCGTCTTTTAAAAGCTTTCCAAAGTCTTTTCAGCAGCTGGACAATGTCGATATATTCCTCATTGTCGATATTTTTTTTCTCCATGGTTCTGCTCCCTTACTCCCGGTCTGCGTTTGTTTTTTCGGAGGAATGGTTATCGTATTTTCCGTACTTCCCGTATTTTCCGTACTTTCCGTACTTTCCGTATTTCCCGTATTTGTTGTAACTCCGGTAAGAATACCCGTAGCCGTAAGAACTCTTGCCCTGGGGCAGAATGGATATGAAATCGTTGAGCACGCATCCGATCAGCTTGGATTTTCCGGATTTCATGATATCGATTACATCGTTGACTGCCGCTGTGGGGACAACATCCTGCTTTACCACCAGAAGCGAAATATCTGCAAGATCGGAAAGAATTTCTCCGTCTGCAAAATATCCTATGGGCGGACTGTCGATGATAATGTATTCAAATTTTGTTTTGGCCAGGTTGATGGTTTCTTCCAGAACATTGGTGGAGAGAAGATCGATATCTTTTGTAAAAGATTTTTTGCTGACCAGGGTGAACATTTTGGCGGAGGGCTCCTGGATGGCAGCATCCAGTATTTTCTCCGGAGAGAAATGATTACTCAGCCGATATCCCAGCTCTTTTTCCGGCGGAATATCCACATTTAGAATCAAATTCTGTACCGGGCGCCGCAGATCCATATCGATAAAGAGCGTTTTCGGCTCTCTGGATGCTATTGACAGAGCAATATTGGCGGAAACCGTGGATTTTCCCTCCGATTCGCTGACGCTGGATATCAAAAATACCCGGGCACCCCGTTGGCGTTCCCGTTCAAATCTGGCAGCGATTTTATGAATAGCCTCCGTAAAGCCCAAGCTGACGGAAGGATTATTGATATTGATTTCATCCTTTGCACGTTTATTTGAGGTCCGGATTTTTCTTTTTTCGTGGGGAATAACCGTAATGATTTCCGCATCCACGCAATCTTTCGCACCGCGAATCGTCTGTACCGTTCCCGCAGAAACCGAAATCCAGACGATGGCTGCTGCGGCGGTCAGGGCACAGCCCAGACCGGAAAGAAGCCCGATTTTTCTCGTATTGTAGGATTTGGTAGGCGAAGCGGAAATACTTGGCGTATTCAGCGGCGTCAGGGTGGCGGTGGAAGAAACGTAATCGGAAAGATCCGCGTAATGATCCAGCATGGCCTGAAGAATGAACAGGACGTCCTTTGGGTTTCCGGAGGTGGCAGTTACCTTGATAATGTTGGTGTTTCCCAGCTGGGAAGCGGATAAAGAACCGTTGATTTTCCCGCCGAGTACTTCTGCCAGATTATCCTTCATTACCGAGCTCTGCAAAACTTCAGAATATATCGTAGCGGCTTTTTCCGCTGCCGTTATATTGTTGTAGTAAATGCCGCTTCCGGAACGGGATGTGACCGCAAAGGTAAGATAACCGGAATATTTGTAGCTGATTGCCACGGACAGCACGGACACGGAAACAAGAACTCCGATTACCGCAGCCATTATTACCAGCCATATTTTCTTAAACAGGAGTTTAAGCACGCAATGCGGTTCAATATATTCCCATTTAATTTTTGGATTTTCGTTCACGATGCTTTCTCCTTATTTTACGACTACTGCGAGATAGACATTGTAGGCAGTACCGTTAATATCGCAGCTGTAGTTCACCAGATAGTTTCCTGTTTCGGCGCTGTTTACATCGGATGTAATCTGTACAGACGCGCTGGAAAGATTCCTGCCGCGTTCGTCTTTGACGGAATCAATATAAGCGGACGGGTCGAAGCTGCTTCCTGCATCGATATATTCGATATACTTGGTCAACTGGATGGGCTGGAATTTAGCTTCTGCATTGCTGATAATTACCCGCAGTGGCAGAATGGCGGTATCTCCCATACTGTTTGTCACCTGAACAGTGGTGTTGATTTCTCCTTCATATTCGGTGGACGTTTTCATAGTGACGCGGATTTTGTCGGAAATATCTCCGTCCACGATATCAAAGGCCTTCAGTCTGTCCTTAAAGGTCATAGTATCTCCCGGCGCAAAAATCAGGGCTTTGTCCAGAGAAAATTCCGGCTTTTCATAATCTGTATAGCGGATAATCCGGGATGCGGTACCCATGTTGTTTGCTTTATCAAAAACAACGTAATAGACCTTTGCCGTATCCGAGGAAATCAGAGGAGATACACTTTTTACCATAATCTGGCCGGAAAGGTCCCCGTCTCTGTTGTCGGTAGCGAAAACATTCTTCAGAAACTCTTCTTTCGGGGCGTGAATGCTTACCTGGAGTTCTTCATTATCGGAAAAACCGATTACGGGGGCAACCCGGTCTACGTATTTTGTGTTATAGAATCTTGTTCCTCCGTAGAGAAGAACGGCGAGAACAAAAAGAAGTATGATGATTCGTTGAAGCAATCTCATAAGATTGTTTTATGCCTCCATTACAGGTTTATCCGAAGCGATTCGCTGCGGATTAAGTTCCAAAAGAATTTCTGCATATTCCGGTGAACTGATCCGAATCAGTTCATTTTGTATTTCCGACATATCTGCGGTTCTGTGTCTTGCGCCGTGCGCGTCGCTGGCTACCGCATGAACCAGACCTCTTTCAATCAGCCACCGGGATGCGGCTTCCGCACGACCGCCCAGACTTCCCAGCACACTGCCTTTATTCACCTGGACGATATAGCCGGCTTCGAACCATTCCGCTGCAATAATCGGATCGTCTTGTATCGCATCGTAGCGTTCCGGGTGAGCGATTACCGGAATCATGCCGCAGGCGCGGATCTGACGAAAGATTTTGTTCATAAAAACAGGACTTTCATCAAAATAAAACTCAGTAAGCAGATATCTGGACCCGGCAAGCGTAAGCAGCTTATCTTTCCGAAGAAGTTCCGAAAGGTCATCGCCCGCAAAGACTTCCGCTCCCGGAAGAATGCGAAGATTGATGTTTTCTGTCCGCAGAATATCCGAAAAACCGGCGATTCTGTCCAACAGATCGGGACCTTTATAGTTCGGAAGCGATGCTTCGGGAATATTGCAGTGCGGGGTGGCGATAATGGTTTGAACACCGCTTTTTACCGCATCTTTTGCCATTTGTACCGAAGTTTTTAAATCCGGCGAGCCGTCATCGATTCCGGGAAGGATGTGACAATGTATATCGAGCATGTAGGATGAGTCCTTTATCTTTATTGAAACGGGGGAGAACCTAAAAACAGACTACCCCATATTTTCTTATTATATATATACAGGGGAATAATTGCAATCACTCAAAAAGAAAAACGAGAAAAATGTAAAATAATTACAGGAAATTATTGACAAGGAAATAAATGGTAATTATAATAAATCCCGAGGTGAAAAAATGAAAATACAGACAGGGAACACAATCTTTATCGGGTTTACATCTACGGTGGGCGGAGCAGGTACCAGCAGCACTGCAGTGGTTTTTTCGCGAATTACGGCAAAGCTTTGGGGCAAAAAGCTTTTGCTGATCAGTTTTGACGGAATTTCTTCAAAAATGTCACCGGTTTGCGGCGCGGGAGGATTTGTAAAGGAAATCTTTGTTTCGCTGCGCAGCGGGGGAGATGCCGGAAAATTGTTGGAAACCGCAGCCCGGGACGAATTTAATGTTTCTTATTTAACAGATGCCGGTTATTTTAATCCGCTTCCCGAGCTTTCTGCCGACGATTTGAATTACTGCATGGATAAAATTTCTTCCTGCGGTATCTTTGATATCGTTGTGCTGGACTTTCCTTTTCGGGGGATTCGGGCTGTGGAATGGAGTTCTTTGTGCGAAAAAGTAGTTTTCTGTACCGGCAGGTCTGTCTCAGGAAAGGCGGATAAGGATGGTTTTTGCCGCAGTATGGAGCTTTTTACCGCGGAAATGCCGGAAAAGCCGAGCTTCCTGTTTTTTACCCCGGGAGAAGATCCCGAAAGCTTTTCGGAAGGCATCGTAGATATTCACGGGCAATTTGGTGCGGAGGTCAGGGAGCTTGCTTCGGAATTACTGGAAATGTAAAACCTATAAGCCTTCGGATGCCGCAGATTATATCCGCAGAAGAAACGGTTTTTCCGTAAACGCACCGGATGCTGCTGTTCGTGCGGAGTGTATTGCTTTTACGATGAAACAGCCCGGCTTTCTGACTGCAGGGACAGAGGAGTGCCGTCTGTTCATCAACCGGATGTTCAGCTGCCTTCGCTGTGATTTGGAAATTCTGCAGGAACTGGCGGAGGATCCGGAGGTCAGTGAAATCATGGTAAACGGGTGCAGCGGAGTGTTTACGGAAAGAAAAGGACATCTGGTGAAGGAAGATTTTATGATGGACAGTCCGGAGCAGCTCCGCCATATTATCCAGCGGCTTGCGGCTAAGGTGGGCAGAGAGTTGAACGATTTGAATCCCATCCTGGATGCACGTCTGGAAGATGGTTCCCGGGTGAATGCGGTCAATTCGAATATCGCATTGGGCGGTCCGGTGCTTACCATACGGAAGTTTGCGAAAATCGCACTTACTATGGAGGATCTGATTTCGCAGGAGGACATTACGGAAGAAGCGGCTTTGTTTTTAGGGGAGCTGGTTCGCTGCGGGTACAATATTTTTATCAGCGGCGGCACCAGCAGCGGAAAAACTACTTTTTTGAATATCCTGTCTGAGTGTATTCCGGCGGAGGAAAGAATTGTTGTTATAGAAGACAGTTCGGAATTGCAGATCCGGGGACACGAAAATCTGGTGCGGATGGAATCCAAATCCGTGAACATTCAGGGCAAGGGCGGCGTCAGTATCCGGGAATTGATCCGGTGCAGTCTTCGTATGCGTCCGGACCGCATTATTGTGGGAGAGGTACGGGGAGAAGAGGTTGTGGATATGCTGGCAGCCATGAGTACCGGACATGACGGTTCTTTGTCCACCGGTCATGCTAATTCTCCGGAGGGCGCATTAAACCGTTTGGAAACCATGCATCTTGCCAGCAGCGTATTCCCGCTGAGTGCAGTACGTTCTCAAATTGCGGATGCCATCGAGATTATCGTTCAGCTGAAGCGTTTCCCCGACGGTCACCGGCGTTTGACGGAAATAGCGGAAATAACAGGGATAAAAAATGATCAAATTGAAATCAACACACTTTTTAAAATGGATGCGTCCGGCAGACTGGAAAAATTCGGGGAGCTTAAAAACAGAAACAAACTCGACTGTTCCTCTGTCTGTGCGGGGCATTCTGCAGGACAGTCTTTCTGCGGATGATGTTTGTTCTGACAGCCTTTATAAAATATCCGGGAAGGATTATTTGGATTTTTATCTCTGTGCAGCCATCGTATGCTTCAGTCTCGGATACCTTTACTACAACATCATCTGGGTGGGACTTTTGCTGCTGTGTTTTACGCCGGTTTTCGAAGGCCGTTACAGAGAATATTTAGTGGAAAAACAAAAGAAAACCGTTCTGGAAGGTTTTAAGGATGCGCTGTATACCATTTCGGCCTGTATTGCCTCCGGAAGACAACTTCCGGAAGCTTTGAAAGAGGCGTATCTTCAGGCGGAAATGTTTGGCGGAAAAGACGGTATTATTTCTTCGGAACTGAAAAAAATCTGCGACAGCTACCAAAATTCAAATTCCGGTTTGGAAGATCTTCTGGAAGATTTTGCCCGGCGAAGTCAACTGGAAGAGATATCGATTTTTGCTTCCGCGTGCAGAATATGTATCCGAAATGGGGGAGATTTGGAAAAAGTATGTTTAAAGTGTTCAAATCTGTTGATCGACAGAATCAATTTCAACAACGAGGCAGAGGCAATTCTGGCGGAAAAGAAGCTGGATCTGGTCATTCTGATTGCGATGCCGCCCATCATTTTATTCTTTTTAAACATAAGCTCCTACGAATATATCGAAATTTTGTATACAAGCTTACCGGGAAGAATCATCATGAGCCTGTCCTTATTTCTGATGGCTGCGGCGGTAGCATGGAGCTTAAAGATCATGAACTTGAGGTTATAGATCTGATGCTTCCTTCGGCAATGATTCGCATGAATCTATATTTGAATTCCGGACTGGTGGCCAGTACTGCTTTGCGGGAATTCTTGCTTGCTTCGCGAATGGAACAAAATGTATTGTCTTTCATTTTGATAACGGTAGACGAAAAATCAAAAGATAAAAATCTGGATTTTGAAAATGAGTTATATGCGTTTTCTCAAAAAATCCGATGCAAATCGCTTATGCGTTTTGCATTCTTGCTTATGGATAACATCGACAAGGGAAGTGAGCTGGCGGACAAATTCGAAAGAGAAGTTGCCTCCATGCAGAGTCTGAGAATCAGCCGGGCACACAGTACGGCAAATAAGGCGGAGACCAAACTCTGTTTTCCCCTGACATTACTTCTTTTGTCCTTGATTATTATATGTATCGAACCGGCATTAATGGCCATGTAGAAGAAAGGAGAAAAAATGAGTGAATTACTGAACAAAGTCTATTTCAAGCTCAAAGCTACAAGCGAGGGTATGGAAATGGTTCAGGTGGCAATACTGATTGCGATTGCAATTGCCGCCGGTCTGATTTTTAAAACTCAGATTACCAAATTTGTGAATAAAGTGTTCAACAATTTGATGAATGCGGGCTTTTAAAAGAAAACGAGCCCGGCTGAAGGGAAGCAGCCTGGTGGAGGCAGCGATCGTATTTCCGATTGTTATCGTTGTACTTTATCTGTTAATGAAAATGGGGATGTCCCTGTATGAAAAAACCGGGAAATGTATAGCGGAGGATTCAGGATATTCAGAGAGCATTTTATATCCGAAATTCTCTGCAGAAAAGGAATTGAGAATCAAATGGATCGGAAAAGAACTTCTTTTCGGAGACGACTGAAAGGTTACACATCGGTATTTCTCATGATTATTCTGCTCAGTGTAATGCTGACATGTCTGGTCATGGTGGAGGCGTCGGCGGAGCTGGCAGCCAGAAGCATTGGAGAGAATGTGTGCGCGATTGCAGGAAGGTCTGTTCTGTCGGAATTTCAGAAGGACTTATACACAAGATACGGTATTTTTGCGATTCGTAATTCTCAATTTTATCTGCAATCCAGAGCAGCGTTTTATATAGACAGCTCTCTTGCAGCAGAAAAGGGCCTTATTCGACTAAATGCGGATTGCATCCATGTGGATACGTCGGCGTACAAGTTTGATAACGAGGATTTGCTGAAACAGATTAAAAATCTTTCTGTGGGTCTGAATATGTATATACTAGATAATTTTTCGAACACGTTAAGCAGCAGAGATGACACATATTCAGTATCTGAAACAGAATATATTATATTCGGTCGCAACAGTGATCAATCGAATCAACGGGCTATGAAAGAAGCCTTGTACGCCTTGCGGTTCACGGCGGATGTAGCTGAAATTTACGCGGATAAGGCTCAAATCGCAGCACTTACAGCAGAGGCTTTGCTGCTTTTCCCGGAGCTGCCGCCCAGTGCTTCCGTATTCCTCCTGGTTTCTTCAAAAGCGGCTTCCATGGCGGAAAAGGAAACAAAAACAGTCTTGTCAGGAGGAAAGGTTCCCATTGTGAATATTCAGGGAATCAATGCGTTTGGTTCTTATCGGGATTATCTGACGGTATTTCTTTTACTCACTCCGGAAAAAGGGAAAATAGACCGGATGAAAAAAACGATGGAGAGAAATTTGATTTATATTGACAATACGGATTTCTCTTTTTCGGATTATGTTTTCGGATTTGATTTAAGGGTGGATTTCTCAAAAAATGCGAGTGCGCAAATGCTTGGAATTACAAAAAGAAAAGGGTCGGTGCTGCAATCATTTGATTACAAATAAAGGCGGTGTAATGATCGATGCTGCCATGGTGCTTCCGGTGTTAATTCTTGCAGTGGTTTTGATTTTGTCGCTTATGAAGGAATCTCAGGAGGAAAGCCGCCTGTACCGTGATTTGTGCCAGAAGGCAAATGATACTTCTTATGTGGCAGAGTTGGTCGACACAGATCTTCCTTTTTTGTTCACGAGCGGTAAAACCGATACGTATCATTTTCGAAGAACGCTATTTTACAGACCGTTTTGGGGAGAATCCGAAATTGATGCGGAGCAGTTTTCTCTGGTTTGTGTATTTCCGAAATCCGGTGTAAAGTATCACCGAAAAAATTGTTCCACAGTTGAGAATAACAATAATTATGAGGTACTGACCCTAAAAGAAGCGGAAGACCGGGGGTATCTTCCCTGTAAACTGTGTTTTGACGGCCCTGATTATTTTAAAAAATAGGGTCGGAAAAACAGTAAATTATATGAATCGCAAGAAAAAAGAGAACCGTTTGGTTCTCTCTTTTTTCGATGTAGATTATGCTTCAGCTTTCGGTGCTCTGTGAGCTGCCTTTCTCTTTTCCCTGCATTCTTTGCATCTTTTCGGTTCATTGTCAAAACCTTTTTCTTTGTAGAAATTCTGTTCGCCTACAGTAAACAGAAACTCTTTCCCGCAGTCTTGACATACAAGTGTCTTGTCTTCCATTTTTACTACCTACGACATTGAGCATGCGCATTTTTATACGCTGAAATTACTCTTTTATAATATCATTAACCATTTCAAGCTGCAAAGTTATATTTCTTATGAATAATTACTTTTTTTAGTGACTTTCATTGTGATATGTTATAATAGTAAATAAATACAGGAGGAAAAACAGTTATGGTGCCTCTTTCCACAAGGATGCGTCCGCGTTATCTGGATGAATTTCACGGACAGGAACATTTTCTTTATAACGGATCGCTGCTATACAAATCCATCATAAACAAAACCTTTGAATCTGCCATCTTTTTCGGGCCTTCGGGAACCGGGAAAACAACTTTGGCAAGAATTATCGTGCGGGAAATGGATGCGGAATTTCACGAACTGAACGCAACTACCTGCGGTGTTAAGGAATTGAAAGAGGTTTTGGAGGATGCCAGAACGAAAACCTTCGGTTTGCTGAATAAAAAGGTTTATCTTTATGTGGATGAGTTTCATCGGTGGAATAAGCTTCAGCAGGATGCACTCCTGCAGGCAATAGAAGAGGGTGTGGTTCGTTTTATCGGAAGCACGACGGAAAACCCGTATTTCGCAGTAAATAATGCCATTCTGTCCAGAGTCCGTGCAATTTATGAATTCAAGCCTCTCAGCCGTGAGAATATCTACAGTATTTTGGTTGACGCCTTAAAGGATGAAGAACGCGGTCTGGGTGGGAGAAAATTCAAAGCAGAGCGCGCTGCAATCGAAATGATTGCCGACCGTGCCAACGGAGATGCCCGGGTTGCATTGGATACGCTGGGCTTTGTAGCAGATAATATTGACGGGAACATCATAACCCTGGATAAAGTCGGGGAAGCGATGCAGCGACAAACATCCTTTTATGATAAAAGCGAGGATAAATATAATCTTCTTTCTGCCCTGCAGAAATCCATCCGCGGCTCCGACCCGGATGCGGCCGTGCATTATCTTGCCCGCTTAATCCAGGCGGATGCGGACGTTCTGACAGTGGGGCGCAGATTGATGGTGATTGCGTCGGAGGATGTGGGTATGGCATATCCGCAGGCCATTTCCATTGTTACATCCTGTGTGCAGGCTTCGCAGATGGTTGGATTTCCGGAGGCTCGGATTATGCTGGCCGAAGCGGTAATTCTGCTTGCCAGCAGTCCAAAGTCCAATTCCGGTATCTGTGCCATCGATGCAGCCCTGGAGGATCTGAAGTCTAGGAAAATCGACGATGTGCCGGATCATCTGAAGGATTCACACTACGAAGGTGCGAAAAAACGGGGCCTGGGTATCGGATACAAGTACCCTCATGACTTTGGTGGCTGGGTGGAGCAGCAGTACTTGCCCGACAATCTATACCGGGAGGGCGTAAAGTACTATCACCCCTCCGATTTCGGAAGCGAAGCTGCCTTTAAGAAATATTTGGAATCTTTGGACGAAAAGAAGAAAAGAAAATGACCGAAATTACAGTAGCGCAGCACGCCGGCTTTTGCTTTGGCGTTACCCGCGCCGTGGAAACTGCATATGCTGAACTGGACCGGGCATTAAAAGACGGCTGCCGCCTGTATTGTCTCGGCTCCTTAATTCATAACCGGGATGTGACAGATGGACTTACCGCAAAGGGAATGATCACCGTTTCGGATATCTCACAGGTTCCCGACGGTGCGCGGGTTTTGATTCGTGCGCACGGAGAACCGGATATTACCTATGCGAAAGCCGCAGAAAAAAACATTGAGCTGATCGATGCAACCTGTCCTTTGGTGGCAAAGGTACATAAGGCTGCGAAGGCCGGGGCAGCCAGAGGCAATTCTCTGCTTGTAATCGGAGATGCCACGCATCCGGAGGTAATCGGAATTTTGGGCAGTGTGGAGGTTCCGAAACTTGCCACGGAGGATCCGGAGAAAGCATTATTTTTTGTAGAAAATAACAAATTTTTCGGGGTTACAATCGTTTCGCAGACGACATTAACGCAGGAAACCTTTGAAAAATGCGTAAAGAAGGTGGAAAATTTGTATTGTGATAACATCACAATCGAAAATACAATATGCCTTGCAACCCAGCAACGGCAAGCCTCCGCGGCTCTTTTAGCCAAGCAGTCCGATATGATGGTTATTATCGGAGATTTACAAAGTTCTAACGTTAGAAAGCTTAGGGATATTTGCCAAAAATACTGCTTAAAAATTGTTAATTCTGAAAACTTGCACTTGCAAAGAATTCCCGTAAATTGTAAAATTGGAGTTGTCGCAGGGGCTTCCACGCCGGCGCATAAAATTAAGGAGGTCATCGCAAGTATGAGCGAAACACTGAACATTCAGAATGAAGAGATGTTCGACATGAACGAATATATGGATCAGATCGAAAAATCTCTCAAATTACCGGGACGCAACGAGGTTGTTGACGGATCCGTGGTGCAGGTTACCAAGGATTATGTCGTAGTTAATCTCGGCTGCAAGAAAGACGGAATGCTTCCCAAGTCCGAAGTTGCTCTCGAAGAAGGTCAGGAACTGACAGATCTTTTCGAAGAGGGTGCGGAGATTCAAGCAAAGGTTATTAAGACCGATGACGGAGACGGAAATATTCTTCTTTCCAAAAAGAGACTCCAGTCCGGCGAAAACTGGGACGAAATCAATGCTGCATTAGAAAGCAAGGAAATCGTAAATGTAACTGTCGTCAAAGATGTTAAGGGCGGCGTTATCGCAAATTACAAGGAGGTTTCTGGTTTCATTCCGATGTCTCAGCTTGCAGACCACTACGTAGAAACAGCGGAAGAATACATCGGCAAGACCCTTCCTGTATTAGTAACCAGAGTGGATCAGAAGAAGAACAAGGCAGTCTTCTCTCACAAGGCATATCTTACCGGCGAGCGGGATAAGCGCCTTGCAGAAATCTGGGAACAGATTCACGTTGGCGATGTTGTAGAAGGTAAGGTTATGAGGTTTACCGACTACGGCGCATTCGTAGACATCGGCGGAATTGACGGACTTCTCCACATTTCCGAGATCTCCTGGGGTAAGCTGAAGCACCCGCAGGAAGTTCTGGAAATCGGACAGACCATCGATGTTAAGATTCTTTCCATGAACGCAGAAAAAGGAAAGATTTCTCTCGGTTACAAGCAGAACAATCCGGAACCCTGGACCGTAATCGATGAAGAGTATCAGGTTGGACAGCTGGTAAAGGGCAAGGTTGTTCAGATCAAGGAATACGGCGCATTTATCGAACTGGCACCGGGACTTGACGGACTTGTTCACATTTCTGAAATCGCATACAAGAGAGTCAACAAGGTTGCTGACGAACTGACCCTGGGTCAGGAAGTAGAAGCTAAGATTCTCGAGATCGACAAGGAAAGAAAGAGAATTTCTCTCTCTATCAAGGCTACACTTCCTGATTATGTAGAGCCGGCAGAGGCTCCTGAAGAGGAAGCTCAGGCAGAAGAAGCTGCAGAGGAATAATCAAATAAAAATAACGGGCATCCGTATAAGATGTGAACTTGTAAGATGAAAGTAGACATGTAAAAAAGCATGTCTACTTTTTTAGTGTTAAAATATTGAGAGGAGGTGTAGATATGAGTGGTAAGAAAGGAATGAGCCATAAACATTGGCCCAAAGAAACAAAACTTGAGGCAATTAACAGACATCTAATAGATCATATTTCGATGATTGATGTATCGAAAGAATTCGGTATTTCCTCAGGCATGCTGTCTAATTGGATTCGCATTTACCAAGAAGATGGTGAAGATGCGTTAGAGAGAAAACAGGGGAATCCATATGCAGCACTTCACACTAGTAAATCGTTATCTGAGATTGAAAGACTGAGATTAACTGTTGCTAAACAGGAAGTTGAGATTGCAAGATTAAAAAAAGG
>JAZUKP010000149.1:0-12827 GCA_045643345.1 Anaerovoracaceae bacterium
CCGGGATGTGGCAAAAAATCGGGTTGAAGACGCAGTTGCTTCTCTGGTAAGCAATCCTCCTTACGGACAGCGCATCGGAGAAAAAGAAGCAATCGACGGAATTTACGAAAGCCTGAAGTATCTGCGAAAGGTACATCCTTATTGGGAAATCAATATTATCACACCGGATAAAAGCTTCGAAAAGAAGATGGGAAAACCCGCGGACAAAAGAAGAAAACTGTACAACGGAAATATCGAAAGCTGTTATTATCAGTATTTCGGAAGAAAAGCTTAAAAAAGATCGATTAAAAAACCGGGCTGAATCAGCCCGGTCTTTCTTTGTTTTAATTCGAGATTAAAGACGGAATGCGGTCATTACAAGGCCATCGACCTGTTTTCTTACTTCTTCGGGAGCGTCCCATTCCTTGTCGTTCTTCATGTAGTTCATGATGTCTCTGAATGTGTATTCCATAAGAAACCTCCTTAGTATTTACCGTATTCACCGGCGAATGCGAATGCTTCAATCAGGTTGTCGTTGCAGTCGCCCTTGCAGCACCATGCCTTGTCTGTAGCATAGATGAATGCGTTTCCGGGTGCGCAGTGATCGATAGCTCTCTTTGTCATATCCTTGCATGCTTCGGCTGTATCCAGTCTGGTGGTAACAATCTTGCAACCGCCCATGATAATCTGCTTTGCTCCGATGGTATCGTATGCTTCGCAGATATCGTCGTCTTCGCAGTTGAAGATTACGCTGTCCTGCGGAAGATCGTTCATGAAGTGAATAACATTCTTCCAGTTACCTTCGGAGAGCATGTAGAGCTTTCCGCCGCCGGCATACATGTTTTCAATCTGCTGCTTGAAATACTTGAAGCACAGATCGTCATACTGCTTCGGGTTGAGGAAGCACGGAATATGTGTCATGTAAGAGGGGAAGTGGAAATCCTTGTAGGTGTATCCGGTCATATGGTCAACCATATTCTTTTCCCAGATCACATCTGCCAGTTCCTTCATTTCGGAATAATGTCTTCTGAGGTCTGTCATGGTACCCTTGAATCCTCTGTAAGCGTCCATGATTACGTCGCCAGGGGTGGAGCAGCGTCCTGCGCCGCCGCCCATGTTCAGCGGAGCATACTTTTCCATTACGTACGGAAGAAGTTTTGCCGGAGCATGGAACTTCTGGTTGTAGGAGCTCATGAGCAGAGCTTCGAATCTCTTTGCTGCCTTTTCAAGGCCTTCTTCAAAGATGAACGGAAGTTTTCTCGGAAGAAGAACGTTTTCTACGAATCCATCCGGGTCTGCAATGAGTGCGGGATAATCGTCTCCGGTCATGTGCATAACCTGTCTGTGCTCCAGTGTAATTCCGTCAGAGTGGAGTGTGGTCTGAACGTGACCGTCCATGATCTTTTCTCTATCCGGGTTAATGGAAATGGAGTTTCCGCAGATAATGTCTACCGGAATTTTTTCCAGAACATTGTCTACAACGTTTGTGAGGAGTTCGAAATCGTCCTGAACGTCAAAATAGTTTTTTCCGCCATAGGCAATGATGGCAACTCCGATTTTCGGAGAGCACGGAACCCACTTATGCGGCTGGCGCAAGAAGGTATTTTGTGCGTTTTCCTTTTTTGCCTGTGCTTCGGCTGGTGTTATGTTCATAATAACCTCCTAAAATAATATTTATAATTTTACTAATTCCAACTTATATTATGCGTTTGGCCGAAGCAATTTACAACTGTTATTTCCGAATTTTAAATAGAAAAAATCAATTATCTCATAGAAAAAACAATATATTTATAATTCTTCATTGTCATAATCGAAGCGTTTATTTCTGTAACACAGTTCCTGCGCGCGTTCTTCATCTGTAATTTCATCGTTTTTAAATCGAGATCTTAAATCCGGTCTTTTTTTCATCATTCTTCTCCCTAAAATTTGTTATAATTATGGTAAATACTTTAAATGCTTTTGAAATAAAGTCAAGTGAGGATCGTTATGCAGGAAATCAAATGCCCTAAATGCGGAGAAATTTTTACAATAGATGAAGCCGGATATGCAGCTATACTGAATCAGGTTCGGGATAAGGAGTTTGAGAAAGAAATTAAAGAACGGGAACAGGCCTATATAAATGACAAAAAAAATTCTATTGCACTGGCTCTGGCAGAACTGCAAAATGAAAAAGAAAAAGAAATTTCCGCTCTGAAAAAGTCTTTGGAAATTTCGGAATTGAAATCGAAATCCGCGGTTAGCGATGCATGTCAAAAGCTGGATAAAGAAATTCTACAGCTTCGTTCAGATCTTCAATTGGAAAAAAACAGAGCATCCTTAAACGAAAAGACTCTGCGGGAACAGCACGCAAACGAGCTGCGTTTAAAAGACGATCAGATTGCTTACTACAAGGATTTTAAAACCAGAATGTCCACCAAAATGGTAGGTGAAAGCCTGGAGCAGCATTGTCTGACAGAATTCAGCCGCCTGCGGACCGCAGCTTTTAAAAACGCTTATTTTGAAAAAGATAATGATGCAAGAACCGGAAGTAAAGGAGACTTTATTTTCCGGGATTATTCCGATGACGGAGTTGAGTTCATTTCCATTATGTTCGAAATGAAAAATGAGATGGATACCACAGCAACGAAACATAAAAATGAGGATTTCTTTAAAGAACTGGATAAAGACAGAAGGGAAAAAGGCTGTGAATACGCTGTTTTAGTCTCTTTGCTGGAATCGGAAAATGAACTTTACAACGAAGGGATCGTGGATGTTTCTTACCGTTATGAGAAAATGTATGTAATTCGTCCCCAGTTCTTTATTCCAATTATTACGCTGCTGCGGAATGCTGCGCAAAGCAGTCTGGATTACCGGAGACAATTGGCAGAAGTTCGGAATCAGAACATCGATATTACAAATTTTGAAGCCGAAATTGAAGATTTTAAGCAGCGCTTCGGCAAAAACTACCGACTGGCCAGCGATCATTTTCTAAAAGCAATCGATGAAATAGAAAAAACCATTTCGCATCTGGAAAAGACAAAAAATGAATTGCTGAAATCTATTGATAATCTTCGTCTTGCCAATAACAAAGCAGAGGACCTTACCATAAAGCAGCTGACAAAAAATAATCCCACCATGCAGGCCATGTTTGCGGAGATTTCTCCGAAGGATGAGTAAATTGCAAAGAAAAATACTTGCAATTTCAGTTCGTAGTGCTATAATACAGAGGGATAAGTTATCGTTCGAGTGACCTGAAGGGGTCACTCTTCTTTTTAGAAAATATGGCAAAAAAGAAAATTCAGGATTTAGTATCCGCATGGATGGAACCATTCGGAGCCGAATACGGTTATGAACTGTCTCGCTGCGAATTTGTAAAAGAGGGTCAGACCTGGTATCTGCGCGTATTTGCAGACCGCCTTGTGGACGGAAAATATGACTACATGAGCTCTGATGACTGCGAAATTATTTCCCGTTATCTGAGCGATTGTCTGGACAAAGAAGATCCTATCGAACAGAATTATTACCTGGAAGTCAGCTCTCCGGGACTGGATCGTCCTCTGATTTCGGACAAGGATTATCAGAGATTTTTAGGTTCTGCAGTGGAAATTAAACTCTACAAAGCACTGAACGGAAAAAAATTTCTGGAAGGTATTCTGGAGGATTATTCCGCAGGAGTTATCACACTGAAGACTGCAGACGGTACCCAGACCATTTCAAAAGAAGACACGGCAAAAGTTAACCTGGCGGTTATTTTTTAATAGACAAGGAGATAAAAAAATGAATATTGAGTTTCTCGAAGCTATCGAAGAACTTGAGAGAGAAAAGCATATGCCCAAGGATATGCTGATCGAAGCAATTGAATCCGCGCTTGTATCTGCATACAAGAAAAATTACGGAACATCCCAGAATGTACGAGTGAACATCGATAGACAAACCGGAGATATCAATGTCTACATGAGACGGGATATCGTTGAAGTTGTAGAAGATATATTCTCTCAGGCATCTTTGGAAGAGGCGCAGGAAATTGACCCGGAATACGAAATCGGTGATGTTATTGAATATCAGGTTACACCCCAGGATTTCGGAAGAATTGCCGCGCAAACCGCAAAACAGGTGGTAATTCAGAGAATTCGTGAAGCTGAACGGGGAATGATTTACGACGATTATGTGGGCAGAACAGGAGAAGTTGTTACCGGGATTGTTCAGCGTGTTGCAAATAATACCGTATTTATTAATATGGGAAGAGCTGAAGGAATTCTTTCCGCTAACGAACAAATTGCAGGCGAACATTTTAAACCCAACGACAGAGTGAAAGTTTATGTGATGGACGTAAAGCGCACCTCCAAGGGTCCGCAGGTTTTTCTTTCCAGAACCCATCCGTCCCTGGTAAAAAAACTGTTTGAACTGGAAGTTCCGGAAATTCAGGACGGCACTATCGAAATCAAAAATGTCGCAAGAGAAGCCGGGTCCCGTTCCAAAATTGCAGTCTGCACCTATGATGAAAATGTAGACCCTATCGGTTCCTGCGTTGGTCCCAGAGGACAAAGAGTTCAGGCCGTTGTAGACGAACTGGGCGGCGAAAAAATCGATATCATCAACTGGTCTGAGGATCCGGGAAAGATGATTTCCGCGGCACTTTCTCCGTCAAAAGTAGAAATGGTACTGATAAACAATGAAGAAAAGTCCGCAACAGTAGTTGTTCCGGATTATCAGCTTTCTCTTGCAATCGGAAAAGAAGGGCAGAATGTCAGATTGGCTGCAAGACTCTGCGGATGGAAAATCGATATCAAGTCTCACAGCGTCTGGGAGGATGCGGACAAAAAGTTTGAATTCGACAGTTCTGAAGAGGATGAATGAAACCACAGAGAAAATGTATCGGCTGCGGAAAAAGTTTTGACCAGGATCAATTGATTCGATATACCTATAACGGAATTAAACTAATCGCAGATAACGAGTATAAAAATGAGGGACGCGGATGCTACCTCTGCAAAAATAAAGATTGTACAGAAAAAGCAATCCGAAAAAGAGCGTTTGGAAGAGCGCTGAAATGTGAAATATCAAGTGAAGCACTACGGGAGGTGTTTTAATGACAGATAACGAAACAAAAATTGTAAAAGCAACGAAAACAAATGATGCGAATAAAGATGAAAATGCATCTAAAGTTCAGATTCAGGCGGTAGACATTGCAATTATTCAGGCGCAGAAGGAAAGAGCTGCAAAAAAGAAAGCTGCTGCAGTGAAAAACTCCGAAAAAAAGGATAGACCTGCACAAGGCGCTAAAGCCCCTGCAGGAAAACCTGCAGGAAAAAGTGCTGCACCCATAGGAAAACCTTTACCGAGATCCTCTTCATCCGCAGCACAGGCGAAGGGAACCCCGGCAGGCAGATCTATGCCTAAAAATGCAGTTCCACAAAAAAAATCTGATGTTCCTCAGCCGAAAACCGAAGAACCGGTAAAGACTGTTCAGCCGGAAGTCGAAGCTCCCGTAATCGAAACAAAACCGGCAGAAGAGAATAAACCGAGTGTGAAAATCATCAAAAAGGCTGAAGAGATTGTTCCGGAAAATCAAAGCAAAGCAGAAAAAGCTCCGGAGGATAAACCAGTCGTAAAGACAAAGGAAAAAGCCCCTGTTCAGAAATCTGCAGATACTAAGACAGAAAATAAAACAGAAGAACCAAAAGCTCCAAAAAAAGAAGTTCCTGTACCTCAGCCTGCAGCGACAGACTTTGACGTACCGAAGTTTGTTGTCAAAATCAAACGCACAGCCGCAGAAGAAAAAGCTGCAGAAGAAGAACGCAAAGCCACAGCAGCGGCCCGTAAGGCTGCGCAGCAGAAAGCCTCAGCAGAAAATAAACAGAAAAGAGATCAAGAGAACGGACCGAAACGAGGCGGCAAAGATCAAAAGGATGCTAAGGATCATAGAGATCAGAAAGATCCCCAGCGCAAGCCCAAGGAATTTGTAGGCAAGAAAAATCAGAATGGTCAGGAGGCTTCTTCTCCGCGTACAAAGAACGCACAGGGAACTGTAAAAGGAGATAAAGTTGTTGCTTATACCGCACCTTCTGGCGGAACACAGAACGGCGGAAAAGCCAAAGACCGCGGCAAGGGTGCAAAAACAAAGGACAAGGAAAGAGATAAGTTCGGAAGCAAGTTCAATGAAATTCCTGCTGACCTTTCCAAGAAAAATAAGAATAAACACAGTAAATACAAAGAATCCAAAGTAGAGGAAGTGGAAGTCATTTCCGAAGAAGTAGCAGAAGCAATGGCTACCGGCGGCGTTGTAATCAACGTTCCGATTACACTGGCTGGTTTCTGCGAACAGGTGGAAAAACCCACATCCGCCGCCATCATGGCCCTGATGAAAATGGGTATTATGGCAAACATCAACCAGAATCTGGATGAAGAAACTGCTATTCTTCTCGGTATGGAACTGGGTGTAACCGTTGCCGTCAAGAAAGTGGAAGAAGTGGAGGAAGAGGAAGGCATCGACCGTTCCGAAGACAGAGCCGCCGATCTGCTGCCCCGTGCACCGATTATTACGGTCATGGGTCACGTTGACCACGGTAAGACCTCCATTCTGGATGCTATCCGCAAGACCAACGTAACCGCGGGCGAAGCCGGCGGAATCACCCAGGCCATCGGTGCTTCCGAAGTTATTCACAACGGACAGAGAATCGTATTCCTGGATACTCCGGGTCATGAAGCATTTACCGCCATGCGTGCCAGAGGTGCACACATTACGGATATTGCCGTGCTGGTTGACGCTGCAGACGACTCCGTAAAACCCCAGACCATTGAATCCATCAGCCATGCAAAGGCTGCCGGTGTTCCGATTATCGTTGCCATCAACAAGATGGATAAACCTGCTGCAAACCCGGACCTGGTAAAACAGGACCTGGCAAATCAGGGCGTTCTGGTGGAAGAGTGGGGCGGTAATACCATTGCGGTTCCCGTATCCGCCAAAACCGGACAGGGCATTGATCAGCTACTGGAAATGATTCTGCTTCAGGCAGAAATGCTGGAACTGAAAGCTAACCCCAACCGTCTGGGTCAGGGATCTGTTATCGAAGCCAGACTGGATAAGAACCTGGGACCGGTTGCCACACTTCTGGTTATGAACGGTACCCTGCAGGCAGGTGCTGCCGTTGTTGCCGGTACCGCAGCAGGCAGAATCCGTACCATGAAGAGTGACAAGGGTCTGAATATGAAGAAAGCCGGACCTGCCACCGCCGTTGAAATTACCGGACTTACAGAAGTTCCGGAATCCGGCGACGAATTCTTTATGGTAAGAGATGACAAGACCGCTAAGGAAATTGCAGCAAGAAGAGCGGAAAAGCTCCGTTCCGATTTGATGGCAAAGACCTCTGCGATTTCTCTGGAAAAGCTGTTCAGCCAGATTTCCGAAGGCGAAGTAAAGGATCTGAATATCATCATCAAGGCCGACGTTCAGGGCTCCGTAGAAGCACTCCAGTCTTCTTTGGAAAAGCTGAAAAATGAAGATGTTCGCGTAAATATCATCCACACCGGCGTTGGTACGGTTACCGAAGGCGATGTCATGCTGGCAGGAACTTCCAATGCACTGATTATCGGATTCAACGTACGTCCCAGCACCGCGGTGCAGACCCAGGCGGACAGAGACAACGTGGAAATCCGCTGCTACAGAGTCATTTACGAAATCATCGAAGATATCGAAGCTGCTATGAAGGGTATGCTGAACCCGATCTTCAAGGAAGTAATCCTTGGTAAGGTAGAAGTTCGTACCACCTTCAAGGTACCTAACGTGGGTATTATCGGCGGTTGCTACGTAACCGAAGGTAAGGTTACCAGAAACGCACAGCTGCGTCTGGTTCGTGACGGTATCGTCATCCACGAAGGCAAGGTTTCCTCTCTGAAGAGATTCAAGGACGATGCCAAGGAAGTACTTACCGGATTTGAATGCGGACTCGGTATCGAGAACTATAACGACATTAAAGAAGGCGATATTATCGAAGCCTTTGAAATGCAAGAGGTAGAAAGAGAATAATGGGAAGAAGTCACAGACCTCAGATGCTGGGAGAAGAGATTCGGAAAGTTGTATCCAATCTCCTTCTTCTTGGCAAGCTGAAGGACCCGATTTTTACAAATATGATTTCCGTCAGTGGGGTGGATGTTTCCGGAGACGGCAGTTATGCCACCCTCTATGTGAGCGCACTTTCCTTTGACCCCCAGAAAGGTATTTCCGAGGAAGACAAAAAAGCAATTGTCGGGGCCTTTGAAAAATGCAAGGGATATATCCGCACGGAAATCGCTAAAAATATCAAACTGCGCTACACCCCGGAACTGATTTTTAAATTTGATGAAAGTTTTGAATACGGGGCAAAAATGGACGCCATTCTGGACAATCTGGATATCAAGCCGGAAGAACCGGAAGAGGAAAACAATGAGCTGTAAATGGGACAAGATCATCCAAGAGATTAACGGCGGGGAGAATTTCGTAATTTTCACCCATGCCAATATGGATGGTGACGCCATGGGATCTTCCTCCGCGCTTTGCCTTGTACTGCGCAATATGGGGAAAAATGCGGTTATTCTTTTGGAAGATAAAATTCCGGATTACCTGTATTCTGTTCATCAGCGGAGTGAATTCTTCGTACCATCCGTTCCTTACGAAAAATATGCTGCGATTGCGGTAGACTGCGGAGATGCATCCCGGATCGAAAAGCGTCTGGATGCCTTTCAAAAGGCGGATGTACGCCTTTGCATCGATCATCACATCGGCGGCGGAGGGTTTGCGGAATATGCGGTGGAAGAACCGGAAAGCGCAGCGGCTGCAGTACTGGTCTATCAACTGATTCGTGAAATGAACCAGCCGATGAACAAAGAAATCGCCGAAAACCTTTATATGGGAATCTCTACGGATACCGGCTGCTTTAAATTCGAAAAGGCCGATGGAAAAGTACATGAAATTATTTCCGATTTATTTTCCTACGGCATCGATCATGTAAAGCTCTGCAACGATATTTATGCTGCCTATCCGCTTTCCCAGCTGAAACTGGAGGCCCGGGCAGTAGACCGTGCGGAGGTATTTGCCGGAGGAAAAGCCGTGATTTCATACATACTGCAGAAGGATATTCAAGAACTGCAGGCATTATATGAGCATGTGGATACCTGCATAGACAGAATACGCTGCATAGAAAACACAGAGATTTCCTGCATGATAAAAGAAACCGCAGAGGGAACACTGAAGGTCAGTCTGCGCAGTAAGAGCTATGCAAACGTAAATGAAATTGCCGCGCACTTTGGCGGCGGCGGGCATATTATGGCCTCGGGCTGCACTCTGTACGATTCTTTGAACGAATCAATTGCTGCACTTAAAGCGGAGATAGAAAAGACTTTAAAAATTGAACGGAATCATTATTATTGACAAACCAATGGATTTTACCTCTCACGACGTTGTAGCCGTGGTGAAAGGTATTCTTGGCGAACGACACCTGGGACATACGGGCACCTTAGATCCGAATGCTACAGGTGTTTTGCCTATTTGCCTGGGATATGCCACAAGATTGATAGAATACATGGATTCTTCCGCGAAAACCTACGAGGCAGTCTGCAGACTTGGAACGGTAACGGACACGCAGGATATTTGGGGAACTGTTCTTGCCCGCTATGAATCGCATGTTACCGAAAATCGTCTGCTTGAAGTACTGCAATCTTTCGTGGGCGAAATCGAACAGATTCCGTCCAAATATTCTGCAATTCGTGTGAACGGACGCCATTTGTACAGCTATGCACACAGCGGAGAAGAAGTGGAAATCCCGAAGCGAATGGTTACAGTTTACAAACTGGCATTACTTCATTTTGATGAAGAGGAACAGGAGTTTTCTTTCCGTATCGATTGTTCCCGGGGAACTTATGTGCGTACGATTTGTCACGATATCGGCGCCGCTCTTGGCCCGGGCGCATGTATGACAGCTCTGCGCCGTACATCCTGCTGCGGATTTTCTATGAACGAAGCCGTCACACTCGAAGAACTGAAAAACACACCGAAAGATCAACTGCAGAAATGGGTGAAACCCGTTGAAGCCGCTGTTTCTTTTATGAACAGAACCGACATTTCCGAGGAACAGAAATTAGATTTTCGCAATGGTAAACATTTAAAACAAGACCAAAAAGGTCTTGCTTCCGACAAACCCGTGTGTGTGTTCTGCGATAATCAGCTCTGCGGTATCGGAATCTGGGATAATCCAGACAGAATTAAACCCATAAAAGTTTTTATCCAATAATATGATCATTAATAATCTGCAAACTGCAAACAAATTACTTCCGTCTACAGCTGTTGCCTTCGGTAATTTTGACGGGGTGCATCTTGGCCATCAGGCCTTAATCCGTAAAACCGCAGAAGAGGCAAAACGACTGGGTTTGGCGTCTGCCGTGTTCACCTTTCGGGACCTTCCGGCAAACGAGATCTTTAAAAACTCAATTGTGAAGAAAATTCTTTCCACGGAAGAAAAGCTAACCCTGATTGAATCGCTGGGAATAGATTATATTGTCTGTATTCCTTTTGATACGCAAATTCAGACCATGTCTCCGGAGCGATTTGCCGCGGAAATCGTTGCAGGCACAATGCATTGCAAAGAAGCTCTCTGCGGATTTAATTACAGCTTCGGTTATAAAGGGGCAGGGGATTCGGACGGCTTAAAGGCTCTGGGAAATCAGTACGGCTTTGATACTTTGATTATGCCGGATTTTCGCCTGGACAACCAGACTGTATCCAGCACCTTAATCCGCAGCTTTTTGGATGTAGGAGATATCCGGAATTATTCCCGTTTTTCCGGACGAAATTACCGAATTTCCGGCACCGTATCCGTTGGCCAGCATCTGGGCACAAGAATGGGTTTTCCTACGGTGAATTTAAGTTTGGACAGCGATATGGCTCTGCCAAGAAACGGTGTTTACATTTCAAATATTTATGTAAACAATTTGAAATATAACAGCGTTACAAACGTCGGTAACAAACCCACTGTAGGGAACTTCAACAAAAACGCAGAAACCCACATTTTTAACTTTGACGGAAATTTGTACGGACAATCAATTCAAGTGGAATTTCTGGATTTCCTTCGGCCGGAAATGAAGTTTTCATCCATAGAAGAATTGGAAAAACAAATTGCAAAAGATTGCGAAAATGCTTTACAATTCCATACTTCTGTGCTTTAATTAACTGTCAACTAAATATACCCTTAACTGAGTTTGTACGATTCTCCGACGACATACTCCGTAAGGGCGAATGCACTAAAGGAGTTTTTTATTATGCTTACAAAAGAAAAAAAGGCAGAAATCATGGCAGAATATGCAACATGCCCGGGAGATACAGGTTCTCCGGAAGTTCAGGTTGCAGTTCTTACCTACAGAATCAATGACGTCAACGAACATCTTAATACTCACGCAAAGGACAATCACTCCCGCCGCGGACTGTTAAAGATGGTTGGTCACAGAAGAAACCTTCTTGCTTACCTTAAGGAAAAGGATATTGAGCGCTACAGAGCACTCATCAGCAAGCTCGGTCTTAGAAAGTAGTTTAAAAAAAAGGCGGGGACAGGGGTCCTCGCCTTCGTTTGTGTTAGGAGTGAAAATGAGATTTACAGATTACAGAACATTTAGAACTGCCGTTGGCGGCAGATTGATGGAGCTTGAAATCGGAAAGGTTTGCGAGCAGACAAACGGTCAGGTTTGGGTTCGGTACGGAGACACCGTAGTAAACGTAACCGTATGCGCATCCAAGGAACCAAGAGCCGGAGCGGATTTCTTCCCGCTTTCCTGCGATTACGAAGAAAAGCAGTACGCACAGGGAAAGATTCCCGGAGGATTCATCAAAAGAGAAGGCAAGCCCGCAGATGCCGCCGTACTGAAGTGCCGTCTGATGGACAGACCGCTGCGTCCGCTGTTCCCCAAGGGGTTTTATAACGACGTAGAAGTGGTTGCAACCGTAATGAGCCTCGATCTGGACTGCGCACCGGAAATCTGCGCAATGATCGGTTCCTCTGTTGCCATCGCCATTTCCGATATTCCCTGGGACGGTCCTACAGGCTCCGTTCAGATCGGCAGAGTAGACGGTCAGTTCATTATCAACCCCACACTGGCACAGAGAGAGGTTTCCGACCTTTCCATGTATGTTGCCGGAACAGAAGAAGCAATCATGATGGTAGAAGCCGGCGCTCAGGAAATCCCCGAAGCCGATATGCTGGATGCCATTATGTTCGGACATGAAGAAATTCAGAAGATCTGCAGATTCATCAAGGACATCGTTGCCGAAGTAGGCAAGCCCAAGATGCAGATCGAATTCTATAAGCCCGCGGAGGAAATCAGCCAGGCGGTACGGGAATTTGCCACCTCCAAAATGCACGACGCCATTCTGACCTACGACAAGCAGGAAAGACTGGACAACATGGACAAGGTGGACGAAGAAACCTTTGAACATTTTGCAGAGGAATTCCCGGAAGGCGAAAAGGACATCGCATCCGTTCTTTACGACATCCGCAAGGAGCAGGTTCGCTCCATGATTCTGGACGATGGCATCCGGCCGGATAACCGGAAGCTGAACGAGATCCGCCCCGTATGGTGCGAAACCGGACTGCTTCCCAGAACCCACGGCTCCGGACTGGTCAAGAGAGGACAGACACAGGTTCTTTCCACCTGCACCCTGGCAACTCTGGATGAATGCCAGCGGCTGGAAGGTCTTTCCGAAGAAACCGAAAAGAGATATATGCACCAGTACAACTTCCCGGGCTACTGCACCGGCGAAGCGAAAGCGCCCCGTTCTCCGGGAAGACGAGAAATCGGTCGGGCGGCGATGGCGGAGCGAGCTCTGCTGCCGGTAATCCCCAGCAAGCAAG
>JAZUKP010000150.1:0-18813 GCA_045643345.1 Anaerovoracaceae bacterium
ACGCGGCCGCCGCCCCAGAGACTTCCGGCAGGCGCTCCGTAGATAGAACCGATTTCGGCCCAGTCATAAAAATATTCCCGGTGATTTTTGTACAGCGGCAGGAAGACCTTGTACAGTTCATAAAACTCGAATAGTCCGG
The DNA here is from genome assembly GCA_045643345.1 of Anaerovoracaceae bacterium. Lineage (GTDB taxonomy): Bacteria > Bacillota > Clostridia > Peptostreptococcales > Anaerovoracaceae > RUG13409. Next base: position 140 of record JAZUKP010000150.1, read on the forward strand.
GAAGGTGATAGTATGCGGTTTTCTTTTGTTCCTGTTTCATGATATACTATCATATCACAATTTAAGAGAAGAGTTGAAAAATGAATAAACTTGATACGGAATATCTGGATAAATACAAAAAACTGGACGAGATGCTGGCAAAGCGTTTCGAATTGAAGTACGGCGGCGTCAGCGAGTACATCAAGCGCATGGAACAGATGCCGGAGAAAAAGGCGGCGCAGATTGCCGGCTGGAAGGCGGATTACAAGAAACTGAAGCATCTGCGCTGGGTGCGGAATCAGATTGCGCACAGCACGGAAAGCGCCTGTGCGGACAAGACGGATTATGCAGATCTGGGTGAGATGGCAAATCGTTTTGCAAAGAAAACGGATCCTCTGTCTGCGGCGGAAAGACTGAAAAAGCCGGTGGGCAAGATTATTGCAGCTGCGCTGGTGGTGCTGGCGGCAGCGGCTTTTCTCGTCTGGAAGTTCCTGCTGTAAAGCGGCGCCGGAGCGCGCAGTTTTTCATCGAAGGAGAGAAAAAATGATACTGACAAACAGCAGAGGCCTTGCAGCAGAGTTTTCTTCCGTGGGTGCCTGTCTGAAAAAATTAACGTATAAAGGGCTGGAAATTGCCAAAGACGGTGTGGTCGTAGGGCGTTACGCCAACCGCATCGCCGGCGGACGCTTTTCCATCGGCGGCACGGAGTACCGGCTGGTTCAAAATGAAGGGGAGAATACCAACCACGGGGGACCGGACAATTTTACGGTGCGGGAGTGGAAGGAAGAAATGCTGGATTTTTACGAGCAGCCTGTAAAAAATCCCGCGGAGTGCGTCAGCCTGCGCTACAGCCTGGTTTCTCCGGACGGAGATCAGGGTTTTCCCGGAACGCTGAAGCTGTCGGTGCGCTACACCCTTACCGGCGACAATGAGATGATTATTAAGTTCGAAGCGGTTTCGGACAAAGATACGGTGGTGAACCTGACCAATCATGCCTATTTTAATCTGAACGGCGGCGGTCCGGTAAAGAATCATCTGATTTGGGTAGACACGAACGCGTACACGGAAACCGACGAAGCAAAGATTCCCACCGGACGGATTCTGCTCACGGAGGGAACGGACTTCGATTTGATTCAGGGACCGCAGTATCTGGTGGATCTGGACCGGAATTTTGTGCTGAACGGCAGCGGTCTGCGGCGGGTGGCGCAGCTGAAAGGACTGGAAAGCGGCCTTACGCTCAGCTGCTTTACCGATCAGCCGGGCATGCAGATCTACAACACTCCGGACAGAATTTGTCTGGAAACCCAGCATTTCCCGGATTCGCCTCACCATCCGGAGTTTCCGGAAACGCTGCTGCGGGTGGGTGAAAAATTCCGCAGCACAACTATCTTCAAGATTTCACTTTAATATGTTACAATTACCGCATGAGTACTATGGATATACGGACCCCCTGGGTCAGCAGCTACGGAGAAATTCCGGAGCATTTAAATTATTTTCAAGGATCGCTGTTTGAAGCCGTAGAGGCGGCTGCGAAAACTTACCCGAAGAATATTGCTTTCGATTTTATGGGAAAATCCACCAGCTATACCAAGATGGTTTCCAATATTATCGATTGCGCAAAATCTTTAAAGACCATCGGCGTTCGGGAGGGCGACCGGGTAACCATTGCGCTGCCCAACTGTCCCCAGGCGATTTATATGTTTTACGCCATCAATCTGATCGGCGGTGTGGCCAACGTGATTCATCCGCTTTCCGCGGAGAAAGAAATCGAGTTCTTCTTAAACGAGGCGGAAAGCACCGTAGCCATCACGCTGGATCAGTTCTACGGAAAATTCGAAAGCATCCGGACCAATACCAAGCTGGTCAACATTATTATTGCCAGTGTAAAGGACGAACTTTCTCCCCGGGTGAAAGCCGGCTATATGCTGACGGAGGGGCGGAAAATCGAGCCCATTCCCTACGATGCACCGGTGATCCGCTGGAAGGATTTTATGAAGCTGGGGCGTTTCTGCTCGTATAACTACAAGGTGGGACGCAGTGCGGATGACGCAGCGGTTATTCTTTATTCCGGCGGCACTACCGGTACCACCAAAGGAATCGTGTTGTCCAATATGAATTTCAATTCCATGGGACAGCAGGTCATTGCCACCAACCCCATGTTCCGCCCCGGCGACCGGATGCTGGCGGCTATGCCGATTTTTCACGGCTTCGGCCTGGGTATCTGCATTCATACCATGCTGATGAGCGGCGGACGCTGTGTGCTGGTACCCCGCTTTACCGCAAAATCCTATGCAAAGCTGATTACGAAATACGATTGCAATTTTATTGCCGGTGTGCCCACGCTTTACGAGGCACTGCTGCGGCTGCCCAGCATGGAGCGGGCAGATTTAAGCTGCCTGAAGGGTGTATTCTCCGGCGGAGATTCCTTGTCTATCGAGCTGAAACGCAAAATCGACCGTTTTCTGGAAGATCACAACAGTGTGGTGCATGTCCGGGAAGGCTACGGCGCTACGGAAACCGTTAACGCCTGCTGTCTGACCCCGCCCCACATGCACAAGGAGGGCAGCATTGGTCTGCCGTTCCCGGATACCTACATCAAGATTGTGGAGCCGGGCACGGACCGGGAGCTTCCTTACGGAGAAGAGGGCGAAATTGTAATTGCCGGTCCTTCCATTATGAAGGAATATCTGAATCACCCCGGCGAAACCGCGGCTACACTGAAAAGGCATGCGGACGGACTGACCTGGTGCTATACCGGGGACCTGGGCTACATGGACAGCGAGGGCTTTATTTTCTTTAAGGGCCGGGCAAAGCGTATGATTATCAGCTCCGGCTACAACGTGTATCCGTCCCAGATCGAGGGCATTCTGGAGGCGCATGAGTACGTGCATTTAAGCTGCGTAATCGGAGTCCCGGATTCGTATAAGATGCAGAAGGTAAAGGCCTTTGTGGTACTGGAAGAGGGCGTTGCACCCAGTCCCGAGGTGAAGGCGGAGCTGCTTCGCTATTGCCGCAGAAACATCGCAAAATACGCCATGCCTTACGATATTGAGTTCTGTGAGGATCTTCCCCGGACGAAGGTGGGCAAAGTGGCTTACCGGGAACTGGAAGCTGCGGAGCTTGCAAAAATGCAGTAGAGGTCTTTGACAAAAAGTCAAAATCGGATATAATAAATGTATGAGCACCGCGACAAGCGGTTTGGCTCGTGTTGATTTATTAGAATTAAGTTACTTCAAAATCGTCAGTGGCCAGACTGGCGATTTTGCTTTGTTGTCTTCTTGGATAGTCCTACGGTGCCCACGAGATGATAGTATCATTGATGATAATAAATGTCAATATTTGCCATGGAAATATATGGAAGTTGATTGCGTCGGGAAATATTTGAAATATTGCTCCTGTTCTGTGCAAAATCCTGTATAATATGCCTGTAAAGATTTGCAGGCATAAAGAAAGCGTGGAATGCCATGACGGTTTATGATTTTTTAAAAGAAAATAACATGCTGGCGGATTCCTTCGATGCCGCGGAAATGGAAGCAGTGTTTATCGAGGATATGCGCAGCAAAAAGACCCTTTCTATGATTCCGTCTTACCAGAACGCAATTCCCGGGGAACTGCCCAAGGGAAAGCTCCTTGCCATCGATGCCGGGGGTACCAATCTGCGCTTTGCGGAATTTACCGACGGGGTAGAAGGGGACGTGCGGAAAATGCCCATGTTCGGCATTAAGGAAGAAATCTCCGCAGAGGAGTTTTTTGACCGTATGGCGGCAGAAGTATCCCGTTATGATGCGGAAAAGGTGGGACTGTGTTTTTCTTATCCCTGTGAAATTCTTCCCGATAAAGACGGACGCATCCTTTCATTTACCAAGGAGGTTCGGATTACCGGTGCGGAAGGAATGATTCTGGGAGAGGAAATCAACAAGCGTCTGGATAAGCCCAGAGCATTTTCCGTGCTCAACGATACCGTGGGCGCTCAGCTGGGCGTCTGCGCGGATATCGGTGTGATTCTGGGTACCGGTTTTAATGTTTGTTATACGGACAAAAAGCTGGGGACCATTGTAAATACGGAGTGCGGACAGTACGGACAGCTGCCCTGCGGAACCTTCGACGATATGCTCAGCCGGGAATTGAACAGCCCCCGTCCCTGCGCCGAAAAGCAGATATCCGGGGCCTATCTGGGTACGCTGATCCGCATTGCCGCGCGGGAGTATTTCCGCAAAGAGATTCCGGCATTCGAACTGTCGGATATTTCGGAATTTTTAATCGGAGAAGGCGTTTTGTATTCCTTCTTCAGCGATGCGGAAAAAAGAGAGATGCGGCAGATTATCCGGCTGCTGCTGGAACGGGCGGCCTCCAGAGCGGCCATGTTTATCAAATGCCTGCTGAAGGACCGCAGCAGGGCGACCCTGGCGCTGGAAGGAAGCACCGTGTATAAGCTGCCCGGATACTTTGAGATTTTCCGGGAAAAACTTTCCGAGATTCCCGGACTATCGGTGGAAATCCTGGACGCAAGAGGCACCATTCTTATGGGTTGTGTGCGCAGCTTAATCGAATGATTCGGGCGGGAAACCGCCCGTTTTTTTGTGCGCGGAATGCATTCGCTGCAGGGAAAAGAAATGCGGACAAAGAGAGAAATTGTTCTTTACTTTATCGCTTTATCGTGGTAAAGTAATAAAGCAATAAAGCGAAGCGGAAATTCGTTTTGCTTTGCCGGAACGGAAATTTGCGCAAAGCGCAGAAAGGATAATTATGGCCGGTTTTCATAGCGAGTCAGTGGACCGCCTTTACAAAATTATTACCGGAATCTCCTCCGAAGAAGAATGCGCAGCATTTTTCGAGGACCTTTGTACCATAAAAGAACTGCAGTCCATGGCGCAGCGCCTGGATACAGCCATCTTACTGGACCGGGGAGAAAGCTACCAGAAAATCGGAGCGCAGATCGGGGTCAGCACGGCTACCATCAGCCGGGTGAACCGCTGCCTTAATTACGGCGCCGGGGGATACCGGACATCAATCGAAAGGATGAAAACGCAGAAAAACGGCGGGGAAGAGGATACGCAGACCCTGTGCCCTGCAGCTGCGCAGACAGAGTAAACTATGCAAATCAACGATTCTGTTCTTTGGAACAGCGAAAAAATCATTTTCGGGCTTCGGAATTTGTTTTATTCCAGCGGCTATGCGCCTTACCGGATGAGCAAATTCGAGGAGTACGATTTGTACGCAAAGAATAAAGAGTTTCTGGTGTCGGACAACGTGATTACGTTCACCGATACCGGGGGCCGTCTGATGGCTTTAAAGCCGGACGTGACCCTATCCATCATCAAAAATACTGCGGATGATCCTGATACCGTCCGCAGGCTTTTCTATAATGAAAACGTGTACCGGGTGTCTGAAAGTACCGGCGCGTTTAAAGAAATTATGCAGTCCGGTGTGGAGTGCTTCGGCGGCATCAGCGAGGAGGACGTGTTCGGCGTACTTTGCCTGGCGGCGGAGAGCCTGCGGCTGATTTCTCCGGAATGCGTGCTGGCGGTCAACTACCTGGGGCCGGATGACCCCCGGTGCCGGGATGCGGCGGAATACCGCAGCCTGCTGCAGCGGCTTGCGGCTTCCCCTTACGCGGATATGGTACGGGAGGATGCTTCTGTAGGCGGAGACAACAACTACTACAACGGCATCGTTTTCCGGGGTTACGTCCGGGACGTGCCGACGGCGGTACTGTCCGGCGGGCGCTACGATAAGCTGATGCGCAAGTTGGGACGGCGCTCGGACGCCATCGGTTTTGCGGTCTATGTGGACGCCTTGGAACGGCTGGATCCGGAAAAGCCGGCAGAAGAAAAGGACTGCTTTGTGAATATTGCTCTGCCAAAGGGACGTCTGGGCGAGACTGTGTATGCGCTGTTCGCGGCGGCGGGCTTTGACTGTCCCGCTATTCTGGAGCCGAACCGGAAACTGGTATTCGAGAACCGGGACAAGGGTCTGCGTTTTTTCTGGGTCAAGCCCTCGGATGTGGCGATCTACGTGGAACGGGGTGCAGCGGATATCGGTGTTGTGGGCAAGGATATTCTGCTGGAGCAGGAGCCGGAGGTTCTGGAGCTTCTGGATTTGCGGCGGGGCTGCTGCTTCCTGGCGGCGGCGGGGCCGGCGGCCTGCAACCCGGACACGGCGCGTACGCTGCGCGTGGCCACGAAATTTCCCGGGATCGCCCGGAAATATTATCAGTCCATGGGCCGGGACATCGATATTATCAAGCTGAACGGCTCCATTGAAATCGCGCCGATTCTCGGCCTGTCCGATATCATTGTGGATATTGTGGAAACCGGGACCACTCTGCGGGAAAACAACCTGGAGGTCAAGACGCGGATCGCGGATATTTCCGCCCGTCTGATTGCCAACAAGTCTGCATACAGCTTTAAAACGGCGCAGATCCACCGGATCGCGGCCGGATTGGAGGAACAAATATGATTAAAATATATAAATACGGTGAGGTGAAAAATGACGAGATTTTCGCAAGAACCGCCCCGGAAACAGATGTGGAAGGCGTGGTCGCGGAAATTATCGAGAATGTAAAAAAGAACGGAGATTCCGCCGTTTTTGCCTATAATAAGCGCTTTGACGGGGCGGAGCTTTCCGACCTGGAGGTTTCCGCAGAGGAAATCAGGGAAGCGGTTTCTCTGGTGGATCCGAAACTGCTGGACATCATGCAGCGGGCCGCGGAAAACATTCGCCGTTTTCATGAAAAACAGAAGCGAAACAGCTTTATCATCAGCGAGGAGGACGGCATTATTCTGGGGCAGAAGGTTATTCCCGTGGACCGGGCCGGACTGTACGTGCCCGGCGGCACGGCGGCTTATCCTTCCACGGTTTTAATGGATTCCATTCCCGCGAAGATTGCCGGGGTCAAGGAGCTGGTAATTGTAACTCCGCCCGGCAAAGACGGAAAGATCAACCCGGTTATTCTGGCGGCAGCCAGCGTGGCGGGCGTAGACCGCATCTTTAAGGTGGGCGGCGCTCAGGCCATTGCGGCGCTGGCTTACGGAACCGAGACCATTCCCCGGGTGGATAAAATTGTGGGCCCCGGCAACGCCTTTGTGGCGGAAGCGAAAAAGCAGGTTTTCGGCCGGGTTGCAATCGATATGATTGCCGGTCCCAGCGAGATTCTGCTGGTGGCGGACGGCGGCACAAACCCAAAGGTGGCGGCAGCGGATATGCTTTCCCAGGCAGAGCACGACAAGATGGCCAGTGCGGTACTGGTGACCGATTCCGCGGCTCTGGCGGAAGCGGTGTCCGCGGAGCTGGAGCGTCAGATCCCGCTGCTGGAGCGGGCGGAAATTGCCCGGGCATCCATCGACCGCAACGGGAAAATCATCGTGGCGGACTGCATCGAAGATGCCATCGAGATTGCCAACGAAATCGCACCGGAGCATCTGGAACTTTGTGTGGATCAGCCTTTCGATTATCTGGATAAGATTCGTCACGCAGGTTCCGTATTTATGGGCAGAAACTGCCCGGAGGCGCTTGGCGACTACTTTGCCGGTCCCAATCACACTCTGCCCACCGGAGGCAGCGCCCGGTTTTCCAGTCCGCTGTCCGTGGACGATTTTGTAAAGAAGACCCAATACAGTTATTACACGGAAACCGCACTGAAAAAAGTGGCTGAGGATGTGGCGCTCTTTGCGGAGGCAGAGGGCCTGACAGGTCACGCAAGAAGCGCAAGAATTCGTACGGAGGAAGAGAAATGAGTCGTTTTTTCAGCAGCAGATACAGCGGCCTGGTACCCTATACGCCGGGAGAACAGCCCCGGAATCGTCAATACAACAAACTGAATACCAATGAATCGCCGTTTCCGCCTTCGCCGCTGGCCCAGAAGCTGGCTCGGGAGGCCGCAGGGGATCTGCAGCTTTACTCCGATCCAGAGTGCCGTTCTTTGATGGAAGTTGCTTGCGATAAACTGAAGTTGACGAAAGAACAGCTTATGTTTACAAACGGTTCCGACGAGGTTTTGAACTTTGCTTTCATGGCTTTTTGCGATGAAGACCATCCCGCGGCTTTTCCGGACATTACTTACAGCTTTTATCCGGTGGTTGCGCAGCTGAATCGGGTGCCTTATATCACCATTCCGCTGAAAGAAGATTTCACCATCGACGTGAATGACTATCTGGGCATCGGAAAAACCATTTTCCTGGCCAATCCCAATGCGCCTACGGGCATTGCTCTGTGCCGGGCGGACATCGAAAAAATTCTGGCGTCCAATCCGGACAATGTGGTGGTTGTGGACGAGGCCTACGTGGATTTCGGCGCGGAAAGCTGCCTGAGCCTGATTCCGAAATACGAAAATCTGCTGGTGTGCCAGACCTTTTCCAAATCCCGGTCGCTGGCCGGCGGCCGTCTTGGCTTCTGTGCGGGCAGTCCGGCGCTGGTGGGAGATTTGAACACGCTCCGCAATTCCTGCAATCCTTACAACATCAATCGCATGACGGAGGCAGCGGCCATCGGCGCCCTGCTGGATGAAAAATATTTCCGGGAAAACTGCGAAAAAATACAGACAATCCGGGCAAAACTCACTGCCGATCTGCGGAATATCGGCTTTACCGTGCTGGATTCTTCGGCGAATTTTGTGTTTGCCAAACATCCGAGCATTGCCGGACTGGCGCTTTACGAGGAACTGAAGGCCAGGGGCATTCTGATTCGTCATTTCGAGACCGGACGGCTGAAGGATTACAACCGGATTACCGTGGGCAGCGAGGATCAGATGGCAGGTTTTTTGACTGCGGTTAAAGAAATATTGGAGGAACGGGTATGAGAAACGCCACTGTTGTCCGCAAAACTGCGGAAACCGATATTCGGCTCTTTCTGGAACTGGACGGCAAGGGACAAAGCAGCATAAGCTCCGGCTGTGGTTTCCTGGATCACATGCTGACCCTGTTTGCTTCTCACGGACGCTTTAATCTGGAGCTTTCCTGCCAGGGAGATACGGAGGTGGATTATCATCATTCTGTAGAGGATATCGGTATTGCGCTGGGCAAGGCCTTTAAGGATGCGCTGGCCGATAAGCGGGGCATTCATCGCTACGGCGATACGGTGCTTCCCATGGATGAGGCGCTGATTTTGACCGCGGTGGATTTTTCCGGCCGCTGCTTTTTGGGCTATGATATGAAGATTCCCACGGAAAAGGTGGGCGATTTCGACACCGAGCTGGTGGAAGAATTCTGGATGGCCTTTGTTCGTCAGGCGGAATGCGCGCTGCACATCCGCATGCTGGCGGGAAAAAACTCGCATCATATTATTGAAGGTGCATTTAAATCCGCTGCCCGCAGTCTGCGGACCGCGGTGGCCATCGACGGGGAGTTTAAGGACGAAATTCCCTCCACCAAAGGGGTTCTATAATGACGGTAATTGTAGATTACGGCGTGGGAAATCTGTTTTCCCTGCAGTGTTCTTTTCGAAAAATAGGAGAAGAAGTTTTGATCTCTTCCGATGCCGAAGATCTGGTCCGGGCGGACCGGATTCTGCTGCCCGGGGTGGGTGCCTTCGGTGATGCGGCAGACAAGCTGCGGCAATCCGGTCTGGTGCCTGCATTGAAAAAGCAGGCGGCGGAGGGAAAGCCTATTCTGGGCATTTGTCTGGGCATGCAGCTGCTGTTTGGCTGCAGCTATGAATTCGGCGTGCATGAGGGCCTGAGCCTGCTGCGGGGCAGGGTGATTCCGATTCCGGCGGCGGGGCTGAAGATTCCGCACATGGGCTGGAATGCTCTGCATTTCAAAGGAGAAAAGCATCCTCTGTTTCGTTACCTGAACGACGGTGAATACGTGTATTTTGTGCATTCTTATTGCGCGGCAGACTGCGAGAACTCGGTAATTGCCGTCTGCGATTACGGCGGAGAAATCACTGCGGCGGCAGCGGCCGGGAATGTGATGGGCTGTCAGTTTCATCCGGAAAAGAGCGGAGAAACCGGTTTGAAAATATTGAAAGCATTTTGTGAAATGCGGGGAGGCTGCTTATGAAAATCTATCCGGCCATCGATTTGATCGGCGGACAGGCGGTGCGGCTGCTCCGGGGCGATTACAGCAAAAAAACGCTGGTAAACGCGGATCCGCTTTCCGCAGCACTGGATTTTAAGGCCCAGGGTGCAGAGCAGATGCATCTGGTGGATCTGGACGGCGCCAAAAGCGGAAGCACGGAAAACTTTGAAATCATCTGCCGGCTGAAGGCGGAAAGCGGGCTGTTCTGTGAAGTGGGCGGCGGCATCCGCAGCATCGAAACGGTGGAAAAATACCTGGACGCCGGCATCGACCGGGTCATTCTGGGAACGGCAGCAGTAAAAGATCCGGAGTTTTTGAAGCAGGCGGCGATGCGTTTCGGCAGCCGTGTTGCAGTGGGAATCGACAGCCGGGACGGCTTTGTGGCGGTCAGCGGGTGGACGGAAAACTCCGGCATCCGGACCATGGATTTCTGCGAAACCGTGCAGAACCTGGGCATCGACACCGTAATCTGCACGGATATTTCCAAAGACGGGGCCATGGAGGGCACCAATCTGCAGCTGTACCGGCAGCTGTCCGAGGCTTTTCGGATGAATATAATTGCGTCCGGCGGTGTGTCTTCTATGGCGGATGTGCGGGCGCTGCGGGAAATGCAGTTGGCCGGCGCGATTATCGGCAAGGCTTACTACAGCGGAGCGATTTCTCTGGCGGAAGCGATTGAGGCGGCAAAATGATTACGAAAAGAATTATTCCCTGTCTGGACGTAAAGGACGGCAGGGTGGTAAAAGGAGTGAATTTCGCAGGACTGCGGGATGTGTCTTCTCCGGTGGAACTGGCGGAATACTACAGCCGCTGCGGCGCCGATGAGCTTGTTTTTTATGATATTACGGCCTCTGCGGAGGGTCGCAGAATCTTTACGGATATTCTGCGCCGCACTGCGGAAAACGTGTTTATTCCCCTGACGGTGGGCGGCGGCATTCATTCTGCCGCAGACTTTGACCGGGTGCTCAAATGCGGTGCGGACAAAGTGAGCGTCAATTCCGGTGCCATTCAGAATCCGGGACTGATTGCGGAGGCGGCAAAGCTTTACGGCAGCCAGTGCGTGGTGCTTTCCGTGGATATTCAGCGGGTGGACGGGGTCTTCCGGGTCTTTGCCCGGGGCGGCCGGGATAACACCGGCATGGAGGCCATCGAGTGGATCCGCCGAGGCGTGGAAAGCGGCGCCGGTGAGGTGGTGGTCAATTCCATCGACACCGACGGGGTAAAGCAGGGCTTCGATTTGGAGCTGCTGCAGGCTGTGTGTGACGTGGTCAGCGTGCCGGTAATCGCCTCCGGCGGCGCAGGAAAAACGCAGGATTTTATTGACTTGTTCCGGACTGTTCCGGGAGTGGACGCCGGCCTGGCGGCTTCGGTGTTTCATTTCGGTGAAGTGCAGATTCCGGAGTTAAAAAATGAAATGCAAAGAAACGGGATTCCCGTAAGAGTATAAGGAGAAGCTATGGTAAATCCGGAAGAACTGAAATTTGACGAAAAAGGGCTGATTCCCGCCATCGTAACGGACAGCCTTTCCAAAAAAGTGCTGATGATGGCTTACATGAACCGGGAAAGTCTGAAAATATCCATGGAAAAAGAGCTTTGCTGCTTCTGGAGCCGTTCTCGGCAGGAACTGTGGCTGAAGGGGGATACCAGCGGACATTACCAGCATATCGTGTCCATTACCGCGGACTGCGACAAAGATACGCTGCTGGTGGAGGTGCAGCCCGACGGACCCGCCTGTCATCTGGGCACCGTCAGCTGCTTTGAATACCCGGTTTACGAAAGTGAAAACCGAAATGGTTTTTCCATAGACAGTCTGTACGAACTGCTGGAGGGTCGGAAGGCTGCGCCCAAAGAGGGCTCCTATACCAGCTATCTTTTCGAAAAAGGACTGGATAAGATTCTGAAAAAGGTGGGCGAGGAATGCACGGAAGTCATTATTGCCGGGAAAGCAGAGGATAAAAAGGAGACCGTCTATGAAATTGCGGATCTGGCCTATCACGTTCTGGTGCTGATGACGGAAGCGGGCATTACGCCGGCGGAAATCCGCAAAGAGCTGGCTTCCCGTCACATCATCGATAAAAAGGTAAAACAGGAGAAAATGGTTTGATGAATCGTCTGGATTTACGTGCCTGGGGCGGCGGAGGTCCGGGGCAGCGCTTTGATCTGCACACCCACACCATCTACAGCGACGGAGAAAACACGCCGGAGGAAATGATTCTGGCTGCCATCGATCTGGGGCTGCAGGCAATCGGAATATCGGACCACTCTTACACGTCCTTCGATGAAAGCTATTGTATGTCCCGGGGGAATACTGCGGCGTACAAGGCGGAACTGAAAGAACTGAAGGAAAAATACAGGGACCGGATTCAGGTGCTCTGCGGCATCGAGCAGGATTATTATGCCGATGACCCGCCGGAGGGCTTCGACTATGTAATCGGTTCCGTGCATTACGTCAAATGCGGCAGCGAATATTGGCCCGTGGACGAGGATGCACAGACGCTTTTGCGCTGTGCCGAAAAGCATTTTGGCGGAGATTTGATTGCGCTGGCAGAGGAATACTACCGCTGCGTAGGGGACGTGGTGCACCGCACCGGAGCGGACATTATCGGTCACTTTGATTTGATTACCAAATTTGCGGAGCAGACAGGTTTTCCGAACACTTCGGATCCCCGCTATATTGCGGCTTGGCAAGCCGCGGCAAAAAAGCTGGAAGGCAGCGGTGCTGTGTTCGAAATCAATACGGGGGCGATGTCACGAGGGTATCGAACCAGTCCTTATCCCGAGAATAATCTTACATTTTATTTAGAAATTCTGAAATTCGATAGAATTTTTTCCAGTGATGCGCATTCGCGCGATTATTTGTGTTATAATTTTTTTTAAGTTATTAGGTTTCGTAGTGTAAGGGATAAAAATAGTATGGATACCAGAAAAGAACTGCTGGAGAGTGCAATCCGTCTGGTTGCAAAAAACGGAATGGAAAATATCCGAACCAAGGAAATCGCCGAAGACGTGGGCATTTCCGAGGGAACGATGTATAAACACTTTAAAAGTAAGAACGAGATACTCCGGGATGCATTTTTCCTGGTGGATACCCGTATTTCTTCTATTTTGACACAAAGCAGCTTTGCATCGTCAGTCAATATAGAGAATTTCTGGGATATGGTGCATGAGATTTGGAAAAAAATATATTCCTATCTTCTGTCTCATGAAGAGGAAACGCTGTTCTTGATCCGGTTCCGCTATTCGGCGCTCTATACTGCGGAGCTCAGGAAAAAAAGACAGGCATACAACGGTATGTTTGACGAAATCTACAAGTCCCTGGAAAAAATACACACACTTCCGCCGGATATCTATCGGGGATTTTTGACCAGCTACATTTTTGAAATTACGCTTTGCTTTGCGGAAAAATATGTAACCGGCCGGATTCCGGAGGATGATTCGCTGGAAGATAATCTCTGGAACGCCGTAAAGGGAGCGGTTGTCGGGATGTTAGGAATTCAAAGTATATAAGAAGGAGTTTTTCAGGATGTTTGATTACGAAGCAATGCAGGAAAAGGCGTATGCTTGCGGATTCAGCCATGTGGGACCGCTGGATGTGGACACCATCGTGCTGAGAAAAGAGGCAAGAGATGCCTGCGCGGAAAACAAGTGCCATAATTACGGAAAGAACTGGTCCTGCCCGCCGGGCTGCGGAACGCTGGAAGAATGCGGCGAAATGATTCATAAGTACAAGAAGGGAATTCTTGTGCAGACCACCGGCGAAATCGATCCTTTTGAATACGAAAGCTTTATGGATCTTGCAAAGGAGCATAAGCTTCATTTTGATGAATTTGCGGAATACATCCGCAAGGAGTTTCCCGGTGCTATGATTATCGGCGCATCGGCCTGTCAGGGCTGCAAGGAATGCACTTATCCGGATGCTCCCTGCCGCTTCCCGGAAAAGCTTTCTCACCCCATGGAGGGTCTGGGCATGATTGTCAGCGACGTAGTGGAGGCCAACGGGCTGAAATATTATTACGGTCAGGGTACCTTGACCTATACCGGCTGCGTTCTGGTAGAGTAGAAGATTCATTTTAAAGACAATAAAAAAAATCCGGCTTTGCGCCGGATTTTTTGTGTCTTTATTTTCCCAGATAGGCTTTGCGGATTTCGTCGGAAGCCTTCAGCACGGAGGCTTTGCCTTCCGTAACGATTTTTCCGGTTTCCAACACGTAGGCACGGTCCGCTACATCCAGGGCCGCGGCGGCATTCTGCTCTACCAGAAGAATGGTGGTGCCTGTCTTGTGCAGATTTTTGATGATTTCGAAAATCTGTTCTACCAGAATGGGCGCCAGACCCATGGAGGGTTCATCCAGCATCATCAGTTTGGGGCGGCACATCAGGGCGCGTCCCATGGCCAGCATCTGCTGTTCGCCGCCGGAGAGGGTACCGCCGATTTGATTGCGGCGCTCTTTTAAGCGGGGGAACAGGTCGTAAACCTCTTCCAGTCCGTAGGGAATGAGGGCAGGGTTGGAATAGGCTCCCATTTCCAGATTTTCTTCTACGGTCATCTGCAGGAAGATTCGTCTGCCTTCCGGTACCAGTGACAGGCCTTTTTCTACTACCTTGAATGCGGGCAGTTTGCTGAGGGACTGTCCGTCGAAGCTGATGTCGCCTGTAGAGGACTTCAAAAGTCCCGCAATGCAGTTCAGGGTGGAGGATTTTCCTGCGCCGTTGGCGCCGATCAGGGTAACGACCTCACCTTCGTCTACGTGGAAGGAAATGTCTTTGATGGCGTGGATGCTTCCATAATACACATTGATGTTATCTACTGTTAATAATGCGCTCATGTCAGTCCTCCTTGCTCTTTCCCAGATAGGCTTCGATGACCTGGGGGTTGTTCTGGATTTCTTCCGGGGTACCCTTGGCAATGATCTTGCCGAAGTTGAGAACGCAGATACCTTCGCAGACGTTCATGACCAGGTTCATGTCGTGTTCGATGAGGAAGATGGCAATCTGGAAGGTGTCCCGGATTTTCCGGATGTTTTCCATCAGTTCCGCGGTTTCCGCCGGGTTCATGCCTGCCGCCGGTTCATCCAGAAGAAGAATCTTCGGGTTGGTGGCCAGGGCGCGGACGATTTCCAGACGCCGCTGTTCGCCGTAGGGGAGAGATCCTGCCGGTACGTTGGCTTCATCCTGCATGTCGAAGATGGAGAGCAGCTCCAGGGCCTTTTCGTTTCCCGCTTTTTCCTGGCGGAAGAATTTGGGCAGACGCAGGATGCCGGGGGCGAATCCGTAGTCGATGGTGTCCCACATGGCGGCTTTTACGTTTTCCAGCACCGTCATATTGTTGAACAGACGGATGTTCTGGAAAGTACGGGCAATGCCCAGCTTGCAGAGCTGGGGCGTGGTCATGCCCTTGGTGTCGATGCCGTTGAGCAGGATGCCGCCTGCGGTGGGTTCGTAAACCTTGGTCAGAAGGTTGAAAATAGTGGTTTTTCCGGCACCGTTGGGGCCGATGAGGCCGGCAATTTCCGTGGGACCGATGGCGATGTTGAAGTCCTGCACCGCGTGAAGTCCACCGAAATCAATGCCCAGATGGATGCATTCCAGGGCGGGCACCTTGCCGATGTCTCTTTCCAGCATATAGTTGGGGGAAGGGGTTTGTATCAGTTTTTCCGACATTTACTTTCCCTCCTTTCCCGGTTTTGTTTTCTTTGTGTTGAGTTTGTTCAGCAGCCGGTATTTGAAGCTCTGAACCTTGGCGTTGTTGGAAATGACCATTACCAGAATCAATACCATGGCGTAGATGAGCATGCGGTAGTTTTCAAAACCGCGGAGCAGTTCCGGCAGGGCACGCAGCAGTACTGCCGCCGTAACGGAGCCGAAAATATTGCCCATGCCGCCCAGAACTACGATAACCAGAATTTCGATGGAAACGTTGTAGTCGAAGCTGGCAGCTTTTACGTTGGCAAAGCAGTGTCCGTAGAGAACGCCGGCCGCGCCTGCAAAGAACGCCGCGATTACAAATACGGAGAGCTTGAACTTGGTAATGTTGATGCCGATGGATTCCGCTGCGATGCGGTTGTCCCGGATGGCCATGATGGCTCTGCCCTGGGCGGAATTCTTAATGTTCATCATGACGATTACCGTCAGGAAGACCAGAACCACGGCATAGGGGAAGAGCTTCTTGGCGCTGGAGTAAATGGGACCTGTGTCCAGACCTCTGGCGCCGCCGGTAATCTGCAGATTCGTAATGATGGTCTTGATGATTTCACAGCAGGCCAGAGTGGTAATTGCCAGATAGTCGCCCCGAAGGCGCATGGTGGGAAGGCCTACGATCAGGCCGAAAACCGACGCAATCAGACCGCCTGCCAGCATGGACAGGATAATCCGCAGTGCGTCCGGAACCGCGCCGTAGAGGGCAATGGAGACCAGACAGCCGGAAAACAGTCCGGCAGACATAAAGCCCGCATGACCCAGTGAAAGTTCGCCCAGAAGACCTACGACCAGGTTCAGGGAAACTGCTAGGACGATGTACATGGAAATCGGAATGAGCATGTTGGTAAACTGCCGGGAAAGGCTGCCGGAATAAAGCATGAATCCGGTAATTCCGAAGAATGCCGCAATGGCCAGCAGGGTAAGCAGATTTGTTCCTAATTTTTTCTTCATAGCTTACACCTTCTCCGTAATTTTCTTTCCCAGAAGTCCGGTGGGCTTTACCAGGAGTACCAGAATCAACACGCCGAAAACGATGGCGTTGGACCACAGAGTGGAAATGTACTGCTTGGAGAACTGTTCGATCAGTCCCAGCATAATACCGCCCAGCATGGCCCCCGGAATGGATCCGATGCCGCCCAGAACCGCTGCCGTAAAGGCCTTGATGCCCGGCATGGAACCGGTGGTGGGCAGAATGTAGACATAGGTCATTCCGTAGAATGCACTGGCAACTGCCGCCAGAGCGGAGCCGATGGCAAAGGTAATGGTAATGGTTCTGTCTGCGGAAATGCCCATGAGTTCTGCGGCGCCTTTATCTTCGGAAACCGCCCGCATGGCCTTGCCGATTTTGGTCTTGTTGATAAACATATTCAGACCGATCATAATCACTGCGGAAACCAGAAGGGTCAGCAGGGTGATGCTGTCGATCTTTACGCCGCCGATATCATAGCTCTTGGAGGAAAAGCCCGGGTAGGCCTTCTGCTCGGAGCCGAAGAACATCAGTGCCAGGTTCTGAAGCAGATAGCTGACACCGATGGCGGTAATCAATACCGAAAGGGAAGGGGCCTGGCGCAGGGGCTTATAGGCAAGCCGTTCAATGAGCATGCCCAGTGCTGCGCAGACCACGATGCCGAATATTATGGCAAGAAAAGGCGGCAGTCCTAAATTCAGAACTGCCACGATTCCCGCGTACGCCCCGACCATAATGATATCGCCGTGGGCAAAATTCAACATCTTTGCAATGCCGTAAACCATGGAATAGCCCAGCGCGATCAGCGCGTAGATACTGCCCAGGTTCAGGCCACTGATAAGTGTTCGAATAAATACTGTCATTAAAACTTATTCTCCGAATACGGATCCCTGTCCGTCCTTGTAGATGATAGCCATTGCAAGCTTGTTGGTATTTCCGGATGCTTCCCAGGTCATTTCGCCTGTGATGCCCTTGTGAGTGAGGCTGAGGAGTGCCTTGGTTACGTCTGCACCCTTGATGTCTCCTGCCTTGGTGAAGCCTGCTTTTTCTACCGCTGCCTTGATTACATATACTGCGTCATAGCCGTCTGCTGCGAACTGGTCCGGATTCTTTCCGTGCTTTTCGCTGTACTTCTTAACAAAGCTGGCAACTGCAGGGTCTGTGCTGGTTTCTGCGAACGGGGTGAGCATCAGAACGTTGTCTGCGGTCTTTACATTGTCGCCGACCTTGGTGAGGATGCCGTCGAGACCGTCGCAGCCGAAGAAGTATACGTCATTGGGGAATACTGCATTTTCGGTGCCGTTCTTTGCCTGGGAAAGGAACATGGAAGCTTCTGCCGCATAGATCGGGATGAAGACAACCTTTGCTCCGGAGTCTACAATATTATTGATCTGGGTGGTGTAATCCTTTTCCGCACCGGTGAAGGACTGAACGGTTCCTACCTTAACGCCGTTCTTTTCTGCCTGGGCCTTGAAGGATTCATACAGTCCGATGGAGTAATCGTTATCACTCATATAGAAAACCGCTACTTCCTGATCCGGGAAGTTTGCTTTTACATAATCCGCAGCAGCAATTCCCTGATAGGAATCGTAGAAGCAGATTCTGAAAGCGTTGGGGCTGGCTTCCAGGCACTTGTCTGCGGAAGCGGAGGCGGAAATCATGAACATGTCATCCTGGGCGCTTTCGGTAACAACGGAGGCCATTTCACCGGAAAGAACGGTACCGAGGGATACGTTCATACCCCAGTCGATCAGCTTTCCGTAGGCACTCTTTGCGCTTTCCGGATCTCCCTGGGAGTCCTGCATGGAGAATTCGATCTGCATGCCGTTGATTCCGCCGGCTGCATTGATTTCTTCTACTGCGATTTCTGCGCCGAACTGTACGGACTGTCCGTAGTTGGCATAGTCGCCGGTGATGGGGCCGATGCCGCCGATCTTGATGTTGGTGGATTCAGGTTCTTCTTTTTTTCCGCAGGCCGCAAAGCAGAATACCATTGCGACTGCGAGTGCTACAGC
>JAZUKP010000151.1:0-9393 GCA_045643345.1 Anaerovoracaceae bacterium
TTGGTGGCTCCCATGTTCAGATTTTCCTTCTTCTGCCGGGTCTTCTGCTTGTCGGCAACAGATTCCACGATGACACCCGCCAGGGAGATGGCAATGCCCACCCACTGCAGCGTTGTGGAGCCCGCATTGTTGTAGAGGCGGTAGAATGCGGTGCTGACTTCGGAAACGTACAGTGCGCCGCAGTAGATCCAGATGACGAACTTTAAGATGAACTTCATGTCACTGGAGAATTCTTTTTTGATAATCTTGGTGTAGTTCTTGTTCTTTAAGTCGCGGATCAGGGTGTAGAGAGACAGTCTGGCGCCGTAGCCCACGAAGAGCAGGCACTGGATCAGGCTGACCACGTTGAAGGGCAGCGTTCCCGTGCACATCATCACGATCAGGGCAATGCCCAGTACGCCCACGGCTCCGCCGTAACCTACGGACAGGAACCAGATATAGTTTTTAAATCCCATGCAGCAGCCCACCAGAGCTACAACGTACAGGATGAGCAGTAATTTCCAGCCCATTAACATAATTGCAATCTCCTATTTATACAGACTGTAGATATATTCTTTGAAGCTCTTGGTGCCGTAATGTACGTCCTCGGCCACCATGCTTTCCACCATGGTCCATTCGCCGAACTTGATGACGGCAGCCTTGCCGTTTTTGGTCAGCTTGGCAATAAAGTAGAGCATCTTAAAGAGGAAAGCCGGCGCTTCTTTTACCACGCAGGGCTTGCCTGCCGCGTCAAAGAACATCTGCGCGATTTCTTCGTAGGTATAGACCTCGGTACCGCCGATGGAAAGGGTCTTGTTTTCCGGGTCGTTCATGTGCTCTACCAGGTAGTCTGCCAGATCCGGCGTATCGATAACGTTGGCCTTAACGGTCTTATCCAGCACGGACACCTCGCCCTTTTCAATCATGGGCATGAATACGTGAGCGATATCGTAGAAATAGCCGGTAGGTCTTAAAATGAAGTATTCCAGACCGGAAGCCTTCAGTTCATCCTCGAACTTCTTCTTGGCCAGCAGCATATCGATGTTCATATCCTTGGCCCGCTGTGCATCCGCCTTTAAAACACTGACATAGACAAATTTGCGAACACCGGCTGCCTTGGCTTCGTTTAAAAGATTCAGATTGCCCTGATAGTCGATATCGTAATTGGTCAGCGTCTTGGATGCAGATACCAGGCCTACCGTGGTAATGACGATTTCCGCACCGTCGCACAGACCTTTCAACGCTTCTTTGTTGGTAACGTCCAGCTTCTTAAAAGTGTAAGATGCCGGATCCAGTCCCTCAATGGGGCGTTCCACCATATCTGCCGCTACCACTTCGTGACCGCGGGCAACCAGGGATTTTAAGATATCGCTGCCCAGATGACCGCATCCGCCTGCAAGTACAACTTTCATAATGATTTCCTCCGCAATGTATGTACAAAAAAGTTATAATGAACGTGTTCAGTTAATTATAACATATATTCTGAATAACTCTATACGATTTATCTCATTTTCCCAAATAAAAAAAGAACCGGCAATGCTGCCGGTTCGGTCTGTGTCTTTACTGATTTTCCGCGAAGACCCGCAGGAAGTTTCCGTGGTTGATCTTATCGATTTCGTCGTCGGTAAATTCCGCGGAAAGCAGATCCAGCAGATGGGGCATGCCCGTGTAGTCTTTAAAATCCAGCACGCTGTCGATGCCGTCGAAATCCGAACCCCAGGCCAGCACATCGATGCCCGCCACATCCCGGAAATGCACCAGGTGCCGGACAATGTCCCTGGCATAACTGTTGTCCGCATCCTCGGAAAGGAAGTCGGCGCAGAAGTTGATGCCTACGCAACCGCCTTTATCCGCCAGCGCCCGCAGCTGTTCGTCCGTCAGGTTCCGCTGATGGTTCCGCAGCGCCCGGGCACAGCTGTGGCTGGCCACGAAGGGCTTCTTTGTAGTCTTGACCACGTCCCAGAAGCCGCCCTCGGAAAGATGAGAAACGTCCACAATCATGCCCAGCTCGTTCATCCGTTCGATAGCTGCAAAGCCGAAGGGCTTCAGGCCATTTTGGTGCAGCTGAGGATCAATACTGTTGGGATAACCAAAGCAGTTTTCGAAGTTCCAGGTGAGGGTCAGCATGCGCACGCCGTCGGCGAACATTTCGTCAATGCGCTCCATTTTGCCGTCCACTCCAATACCGTCTTCCACGGTGAGCAGCGCAGACAGAAAGCCCTCTTCCGCGTTCTTTTTGATGTCTTCCGCACTGTATGCCCGGCGCATCACATCTGCGTTGGCGTCCACGTTTTCGTTCCAGCAGGCCAGCATCATTTTATATAAATCCCAGGGCATGGTGACCCCGTCCCGGGCCGTATGCCCGTCGGTGGGCAGAAACAGCGCCATGGCCTGGGCCATGCAGCCGCCCTGCTGCAGTTTTTCAATGTTGATATGACCGTCAAAAACCCTGAGGGACTCCTTCTTGAAATAACAGCCCATAATGGTGTCGCAGTGCAGGTCGATGATTTGCAATTTATTCACGATTATCCTCCTTTAATTTGGAATATGATTGTAAATAGCTGAGCCTCTGTTTTTTTGCCTCCCGCGGTTTCATGGGAGCCGTCTTAAAGCCCGATGCATAAAGCATGGCAGCACAGTTTTTTATCAGAATCTGATGCGCTGCCTCCGCGTCTTCTCCGGTGCAGAGAGCGTCAAAGCCCAGGTTCAGATCCGCTTCCGGGCCGATCAGCTGGGCAAAATCGTCAATATAGGCAGGCGCGGTTCCGAAAAAGTCCCGGCAGACGAAAAAGCAACGGTCCTCGACGGAATAATCCTCGTAAATCTTTCCGTAATTGTGAATCGCGGGGTTCGCCAGCAAAAACAAGGCCCGGCATTCCGCTTCCAGCCGTTCCGACAGCGCAAAGGCTTCTTCTGCCGTATCCCCCAGAAAAACCGCCCCGTGCCGCTGCATCAAAAAGGCCTTTCTGTCCGGGTGCGCCGCCACGCAGCGGGCAACTTTTCTGCCCAGCCGTTTCGTGCCCGGCGGACCGTAAACCGCGCAGGGAGCAGACTCCGTATCTTTGCCCGCGGTTCCCACTGCCGTAGCATAAAACTGATGGGTATGAATGATAAAACCCACATCCTTCCGCAGCCCATAGCAGGCAGTATGCAGAAAAATTTCGCTGCTGGGCTTAATCTGGCCGGACCAGCTGCCATCGGAGATTTTTACCTTTACCAAATCCTCCGGCTGCAGATCTTCGTAGGCCCTGCCGCTGGGCGTAATCAGACATTCATCTTCCGAAATTCGGGCACTGATATTGCCCCAGGTCCGGGAACAAAGTCCTTCTGCCAGCAGTCGGTGACCCGCCGCAAGAATCACTTTTCCGACTTCTTCCTCTGTATAATACATTCGATTTCTTCCATTTATTTAAAGCTATCCTTTGCGGGTCCCGTTCTTTGGAACCCCTTGCGCTTTATCGCACTATTCTTCTACATGATAGCCCGCAGACTTTAATACCCGGTTCATGACGGAAAAGCTCAGACTGCTGTCCTCCGGCAGGGGTGCCGCCAGAATCAGGTCTTTTCCCTCCGCGTCGAATTGCCGCAGCAGCGCAAAGAAAGTCTTTGCGTCCGGTTTCTCAATAACTCCCACACTGCGTCCTTTGGCCTCTTCCTCCTGCACTCTCTGGGCCAGCTTCTCCGCCGGCACCAGGCGCATCTCCGCCCGGGGCGCATAGTGCTTGTACTTCTGCCCCGGCGCCTTGGGATGGTAGTCCGGATCCTCGGAAGGCTTCTGGAACAGGGCCTTATCGTATTCCACATCCAGTCCCGTCACCGCGGAAATCATCTCCGGCGTCACCAGACCCGGCCGCAGAATGGTCAGCTTTTCGCCGCACAGATCCAGCACCGTGGATTCGATGCCGCCCTCGCAGGGTTCCCCCATCAGAACGGCGTCGATTCTGCCGCCCAGATCGTCCGCCACGTGCTGCCAGCTGGTGGGGCTGGGATGCCCGGAAAGATTAGCGGAGGGTCCGGAGACCAGCGTACCGGAATAGGCGATAAACTTCAGCGTCGCTTCGCAGCGGGGCATGCGGATGGCCACCGTGTCCAGACCACCCGTGGTTTCATAGGGAACCTGGGGAAGCTTGGGCAGGATCATGGTCAAAGGACCCGGCCAAAAGGCCTCCGCCAGCTTTTTTGCCACCAGATTATCATAGTCCGGAGAAAGCCGCCGGATGTCCGCAAATTCTGCAATATGAACGATTAACGGATTATCGGAAGGTCTTCCCTTGGCCGCATAGGCTTTTTTGGATGCCTCCGGATCGAAGGCATCTGCACCCAGGCCGTATACAGTCTCCGTGGGAAAGGCCACCAGCCCGCCGCGGGCCAGAAGCGCCGCACCCTTTCGAAGATCTTCGTCTGAAGTTGTGAGAAATGTGGTATTCATGTGATTATTATAGCATAAGCTTTCTCTTTTGTTTCGCCTTCCTGTATAATATATGCATTCAGGAGGACCATAAGTTTGAAAAAAGCAATCTATTTACTCGCCGCACTGGCCCTGAGCCTGGCACTCACGTCCTGCGGCAAAAAAGAAGAAAACATCAGCACGGGTGACGCATCCGGATCCGAAGGAACTTTTACCGGCGGAACCATGATTCCCAACCCCATGCAAAGCATCGATTTTGAAGATTTTCAGCAGGTTCTGGGAAAAGAACTTGCACTTCCGGAGGATGCGGAAGACATCCGCTGCTACTGCATTTCCGGCAGCGAGGCATCCCTTTACGAACTGATGTTTATCCGGAACGGAAACGAATACTGCTACCGTTTCCAGAAAACCGATGAATTCCGGGATATTTCCGGCATGTATTACAACTGGGACCAGCAGGTCACCCAGGAGGAACCCCGGGTACTGCTCTCCGCAGAGGGCGCCGGTATGATCAACTGGTACGAAGACGAGATGTCTCACTCCCTGTCCATGCCCGGCGGCGCAGACAAGGAGCTTCTGACGGACATATACTATAAATTGAAATAAAAAGCTCCTATAAGCCTAAAAAGCAACGATATAGGAGCAGACTTAAAACGCGAATGATTAAAAAGTGCTCATAAATCTTTTGATTTCAAGGATTTATGAGCTCTTTTTTCATAAAAATCTTGATTTTTTGAGGTCATGCTGCTCATATTTCAAATCAAATTCGAAATATATGAGCACCAAAGCCCCTGCAATATGCTCATAAAATCCTTTTTTCCTGATTTCTATGAGCACTTTCAAAAAAACGGAATATCATATATCTCTATTTACGGAATACTTATGAGCATTCCTGCCGCAAAGTGACCTCGTTATTCGCATTTTTGCCGCAAAGCCGCTGTCAGCATTCTTATTCCTGCCGCAAATACAAAACCCCATTTCTCAGATTTCTCCAAAAAATGGGGTTCGCTTTATCGAAATAATTTACAGTTCTACCTTCAGGAAGGTCTTCTTGCCCTTCTTCAGAACGATGGCGCCGTCCTTGAACATATCTGCGGTAACCACCAGTTTGGTGTCGGTGACCTTTTCGCCGTTCAGAGAAAGACCACCCTGTTCGATGGTGCGGAAACCTTCGCCGTTGGAGGGTACCAGGCCCACAGCCTTCATCAGAGCTACGATGCCCATGCCTTCTGTGGGAAGCTCGATCTTCTTGGAAGGCATATTGGAGGAATCTCCGCCGGAGAACGCTGCGCGGGCAGCATCCTGTGCCTTTTTGGCTTCTTCGTCACCGTGTACCAGACGGGTTACTTCGTATGCCAGTACTTCCTTGGCGTGGTTGATGCGTTCATCCTTGTATGCCACCAGCTCCGCGATTTCCTCCAGCGACAGGAAGGTGAGCATCTTCAGGCATTTTTCTACGTCTGCGTCGTCTACATTTCTCCAATACTGGTAGAAATTGTAGGGGCTGCACTTGTCTGCATCCAGCCACAGTGCGCCGGCCTGGCTCTTGCCCATCTTGGTTCCGTCGGACTTGGTGAGCAATGCAAAGGTCATGCCATAGTAGTTGTCCTTGCCCAGCAGTCTTCTGGCCAGGTCTCTGCCGCCCAGGATATTGCTCCACTGGTCGTTGCCGCCGAACTCGATTTTGCAGTCGATATCTCTGGCCAGGCAGTAGAAATCGTAGGACTGCAGCAGCATATAGTTGAATTCCAGGAAGGAAAGTCCCTTCTCCATTCTCTGCTTGAAGCATTCCGCACGCAGCATGTCGTTAACGGAGAACTGGCTTCCGATATCCCGCATGAACTCCAGATAGTTCACGTTCCGCAGCCAGTCCGCATTGTTCACGCAGATAGCCTTGCCCGGTTCCGGGATCTTATTCTGGCCGCCCTTGGCAAGAACGCCTTCCGCCTGGATGTGCTTCCAGTCTTCGTCGAAGACCAGGAAACGGTCAAACAGATGCTTAAAGGACCTGCAGTTCTCGTCGATCTGCTCGGTAGTCATCATTTTGCGGGCATCGGTTCTGCCGGAGGGGTCTCCGATCATGGTGGTGCCGCCGCCGATCAGAACCACCGGGGTGTGTCCGTACTTCTGCATATACATCATAATGATGACCTGCATAAAGTGACCTACGTGGAGGCAGTCTGCGGTTGCGTCGAATCCGATATAAAACTTTACTTTTTCTTTGCCCAGAAGTTCGCGGATGCCTTCATCGTCTGTGGTCTGTTCGATAAATCCGCGTTCCTTTAAAACGTCGTATACGTTGGTGTGTTTGCTTACGCTGTCCGGTATCTGAAACATAATCTTACCCTACTTTGTTCCGTAAATTCTGTCGCCTGCATCGCCGAGACCCGGCAGGATGTATGCATTTTCGTTGAGCTGTCTGTCCTTTGCGGCAATGTAGATGTCTACATCCGGATGAGCCTTCTGCAGCGCTTCGATGCCTTCCGGTGCTGCAATCAGGCACATGAACTTGATATTCTTGCCGCCTCTTGCCTTTACCGCGGTAATGGCATCCACTGCGGATCCGCCGGTGGCCAGCATGGGGTCTACCACAAAGGTCCAGCGCTTTGCAATGTCTTCCGGCAGCTTGCAGTAATATTCGATGGGCTTGTGGGTATCCGGATCGCGATACATGCCGATAAAGCCAACCTTTGCGTTGGGAACCAGAGAAAGCATTCCGTCTACGAATCCCAGACCTGCACGAAGGATGGGAACGATGGCGATATCTTCACCCTCCAGCATCTTTAAGGTGCATTTTTCCAGAGGCGTTTCGATTTCCACATCCTTTAACGGAAGATCTCTTGTGGCCTCGTATGTCATAAGCGTAGCAATTTCCGTAACCAGCTGGCGGAAGTCCTTTGTGGTGGTCTCCTTGCAGCGAAGCATTGCCGTTTTGTGTTGAATCAGCGGATGGTCAAATACATAAACCTTTCCCATGATATTTCTCCTTGTCTATTAGCATCATTTTGCAGCAAGCTTTTCAGGCGGTATTTTGTCCGAAAGCCTGTCAGCCCTGTACGTTCTTCATTTTCTCCGCCTGCTCTTCGGTAATGAGGGCGTCGATAATTTCATCCATTTCACCTTCCATAAAGCTGTTCAGCTTATACATGGTGTAGCCGATTCTATGATCGGTGACTCTTCCCTGGGGGAAGTTATAGGTGCGGATACGCTCGGAGCGGTCGCCGGAGCCCACCAGGCTCTTTCTTTCCGCCGCCTGCTCATCGTGCTGCTTCTGCAGCATGGCAGCATAAATTCTGGACTTTAACTCAATAAAAGCCTTCTCTTTATTCTTCAGCTGGGATTTTTCATCCTGGCACTGTACCACAACACCGGTAGGAATGTGGGTTAGACGAACAGCGGAGTCGGTCATATTGATGTACTGACCGCCGTGACCCGAAGCCCGGAAGGTATCCACCCGGATGTCTTCCCATTTCAGGTCCAGTTCCACGTCCTCCACCTCCGGCATAATTGCCACGGTAGCCGCGGAAGTATGAATTCTGCCGGCAGATTCGGTTTCCGGAACCCGCTGCACCCGGTGTACCCCGGACTCAAACTTCAGCCGGGAATAAGCGCCCCGGCCGGTGATGCGTACCACCACCTGCTTGATGCCGCCGATGCCCGTATCGCTGATATCGGTAACGGAAGCCTTGTAGCCCCGGATTTCCGCATAACGGGAATACATCCGCAGAAGATCGGACGCAAACAAGGCGGCTTCCTCGCCGCCTGTGCCGGCCCGGATCTCCAGAATAACGTTCTTTTCGTCGTTGGGATCCTTGGGAAGAAGGAGAATTTTCAATTCCTCCGTGTAAGTCTCGATGCTCTGATTCAAGTCGGAAAGCTCCATCTTGGCCAGTTCCCGCATCTCGTCATCCAAAGAGGAATCCTCCAGCATCAGCTTGGTATCTTCCAATTCTTCCTTAGCCTTTTTGTATTCTTTGTACTTCAGTACAATGGGCTCCATATCGCCCATGTCTTTCATGAGTTTGCGCCATCTGTTCTGGTCTGCGATTACCTCCGGGTCCGCCACCAGCATAGACAGCTCCTCATATTTTTCCAAAATAAAATCTAATTTCGTAAACATATCGAGATATTATACCACAACCCGGAGGTATTCTCATTACATTTTTATTTCTGCTGTAAATCTTTTTTATTTTTCAGACACGATTTTGGCAGTTTTTGCCACCGTTCGCGAATGTTTTTCCACCGCCTTTACTCTTTTGCAATTTCAAAGCAAAGAGGGATTTCTGTAAAAGCTTACCAGCGATTTTTTCACACTTTTCCACAAGGGGCTGTGGAAAAGTGGAAAAGCCGAAATGCATTGAAATTTCAACTTGGACATATTGCGGAGTCTTTGTCAACAGTAAAGTTTTCCACAGTTTTTAAAATAGCCAAAAATCACTTTTTTTCCCGGATTTTCCGTAAATCCTATGCTTTTTTCTGCGGTTTATTCAAAAGAAAAAGGAAGACCTCCGCAGATTTTGCGAAGGTCTTCCGAAGCAGATATAGGGGACTGCGAAAAGAAAGATTATCTTCTTTCGCCGCAGGTTTTTCCGTCCGTTTCAATCCTTGTAGGCAACAGCCGCATCGAACAGCTGCTCCACGTCCTTTCCCGGCGCGGGGGTAAGCAGCGTTACAATCACCCCGAAGAGCAGACCGGCAATGCTGCCGGGAACAATCTCGTAAATACCGGTATCGGACAACAATGCCAGCCACAGAAGATCCACCGCTCCGCCGGCGAAAATGGCAGCCGCTGCACCATAGGTATTAAAACGTCTCCAAAACAGCGAAAGCATGATGGCCGGCCCGAAGGCGGAGCCAAACAAACCCCAGGCGTTTTCCACCAGACTCATAACGGTTCCGCTGTTCGGATTGGCGGCAATCAGCACGGCGATTACCGAAATCACAATTACCACAACGCGGCCCGCCCAGAGCATTTCCCTGTCTCCCGCTTTATTCTTACGAAAAAT
>JAZUKP010000152.1:0-12888 GCA_045643345.1 Anaerovoracaceae bacterium
CTCCTTGGCACAC
Organism: Anaerovoracaceae bacterium; assembly: GCA_045643345.1. Classification (GTDB taxonomy): domain Bacteria; phylum Bacillota; class Clostridia; order Peptostreptococcales; family Anaerovoracaceae; genus RUG13409. Next base: position 14 of record JAZUKP010000152.1, read on the forward strand.
AGAACGACATGGCTACGATCCGACTTGTAAAGGAAGCCAAGGACCGGATCCATTCCGCCATTCTGAACAGCGGCTTTGATTTTCCAGCCAAAAGGATTACGGTAAATTTAACTCCGGCAAACAAGAAAAAGGAGGGGAGTCATTACGATCTTCCCATTGCGCTGGGCGTGCTGAACAGTACCGGGGCCATGCTGCTGCCGGATACGGAGGCTTACTACGGCGGGAAAACCGCCTGCTTCGGAGAACTGACCCTGGACGGAAAGCTGAATCCGGTTCCCGGCGCGCTGCCCATGATTATCGGCCTGCGGGACAGCGGCGTTAAGTCCGTTATTCTGCCCCGGGCAAATTTGCCGGAAGCGCTGCTGGTAAAAGGGATCCTGATTTACCCGGCGGAAAATTTAAAAGACGTGGTAAATCATATTACCGGGCTGGCAAAGATCCGTCCGGTGCAGCCCACCGGCAAGTCTGCGGCGGAAATACCTGCGGATATTCCGGATTTTTCGGATATCAAAGGGCAGGAACTGGTGAAGCGTGCGGCGCAGATTGCGGCAGCAGGAAGGCACGGTCTTTTGATGGTGGGACCGCCGGGCGTGGGAAAATCCATGGTGGGAAAGCGGATTCCGGGGCTTCTTCCGGTTTTGAGCTACGAAGAGCAGCTGGAGGTTACCCAGGTTTACAGTGTGGCCGGGGAGCTGTCGGAAAAGCGGCCCATGATCACCCAAAGACCTTTCCGGGCGCCCCATCACAGCGCCAGCAGCGCTTCCTTGATCGGCAGTTCCTTTCGGCCGGGAGAAATTTCTCTGGCCCATAACGGGATTCTGTTTCTGGATGAACTGCCGGAGTTTAACATCCGATCTCTGGATATGCTGCGTCAGCCCTTGGAGGACGGCTTTATTAAAATCAGCCGCTCCAATTTCGACTATATTTATCCGGCGGATTTTATGCTGGTGGCGGCTATGAATCCCTGCAAATGCCGCTATTACGGAGATCCGGTCAAGCCCTGCAGCTGCACGGAAACGGAGCGCAGACACTACGTGGGAAAGGTTTCCGGTCCGCTGCTGGACCGCATCGACATTATCGTATCGCTGCAGCGTGTGCTTTACGACGATATGGCTTCTGCCCGCCCGGCGCTGGACAGCAAATCCCTGCGGACGGGAGTGCAGACGGCCTTTGCCATGCAGGCAGAGCGATATAAAAATACGGACATCCGCTGTAATTCCGGGCTTTCCAACAATCTGATCGAAAAATACTGCGTGCTGGACAATGCCTGCAAAAAACTGATGGAGGACGCTTTCCGACGCTGGGATCTCTCCGCCCGGTCTTATCACCGGATTCTGAAGGTGGCCCGCACGGCGGCGGATACGGAAGGGGCGGAGCAAATCGAAGAAAAACACCTGCTGGAGGCGCTGTCCTACCGGATGCCGGATAAATTGCTGGGGGAATAGAAGAATGGATATCAAGATAATTACAATCGATGACAGCCGTTATCCGGCGCATCTGCGGGAGATTCCCCGGGCGCCGCAGCAGCTGTACTGTATCGGAAATACGGATCTGCTGTGGCAGCCCGGAATTGCGGTGGTGGGAACCCGCCGCTGTTCTCCCTACGGCAGATGGGCGGCGTACGAACTGGGAAGAAAAATTGCATCCTGCGGGGTTACCGTGGTCAGCGGCATGGCGGAGGGAATTGACTCCCGGGGGCATTGGGGCTGTCTGGACGCGGGCGGAAATACCATCGCAGTGCTGGGCACCGGGGTGGATATCTGTTTTCCGAAAAGCAACGGACAGCTTTATGCGCAGATTGCGGAAAAAGGCCTTTTGGTGTCCGAATATCCTCCGGGGGAACGGGCTGCCGCCTGGTCTTTTCCGGAGCGGAACCGCATCATTTCCGGGCTTAGCAAAAGCGTCGTGGTGGTGGAGGGCGCTGTAAAAAGCGGGTCCATGATTACCGCCAATCTGGCGCTGACCCAGGGCCGGGACGTATTTGCCGTGCCCGGAAATATCAATCAGCCCAACAGTGTGGGCGTGAACATGCTGATCCGGGACGGTGCCATGCCCATCTTAAATATCGACGAAGCCCCGGAATTGCTGGGAATCAACGGTCTGGCCTACGAGAAAAGTGCGCGGCAATGCAGCCCGGAGGAGGCAAAGCTTTTGGAGTGCGCAAAGTATTCTCCGGGCATTGAAACCGAGCTGGCGGCGTTTCAGTGCGGGATTGCTCCGGCCGAGGCCAATGTTCTGGTGCTGGCTATGGAATTGAAAGGATTGGTGCGCCGGGAAGGTACCGGATTGTTTCTGGCCTGATGTCTTTGCCGGGACAGGAAATGCGTCTGTTTCCGGCTGCCGCGGAAATATTCACCGAAAGAACACTTGCGGATTCTTCGGGGTGTAATTTATAATTAAGAAAAAATTTTTTGGACAGAAGAGGAAGAAAATGCCTTACCGCGGAAATAACGAAGAATCCAATACAAACGAAAATAACACCAATCAGGCCCAGCAGGAGAGAATGCGGGAATTGTCCAACATTCAGAGCTTTTTGAATGCGAATGCAATTTTCCCGCAAGCGGAAAATCCCCGGGCGGAACGCCGTCAGGAGGCCCCGGCTGCACAGAACCGGGGGAATGCAAGGCCGGAAAAACCCAAAAGCCTTTGGGGTACCATCAAACACGGACTTTTTTCCGGACTGGCCGCTTTATCCGCCGCAACGGTGGGCGGTTTTTTCTGGCTGGTATCCTATCCTTTTACTCGCACGGATAAATACAAGAAACGGCTGCATGGAGCGGACGAAGTAAACGACACGGACATTATTCCGGGATCGAAAAATAAAGAAAAATTTTATACACCGGACGTGGAAAACGGTTCGGCGGATCAGGAGATTCTGAACGATAACCGGCGGGTTCCGCTTATTTTCGAAAGAGAAATTTTCGAGGATGTGAATGCGGCTCCCACCGTAACCTTTAATTTTCAGCAGGGGCGGGAAGGAGATTCTTCGTCTCTTACCTCGTCACTTCCTTCCTTAGTTCGCAGACAAGTCAAGGTCGGACACGCTTCCATCACAATGAAATACACCCGCAAAGACCCTCTGACCGGGCAGATGAAGCGTTATCAGACCTCTTTCGGCTTTGCGGCGAACACGCCTCCGTCTTTTGCCAACGGTGTTGCACAGCAGTTTACCGACACTTATGTGCCGGGCGTTATGACGGATGATTTCAACAATCCGATGACCATCGGAAAAGAGTATCCGATAGACAACAAAACGATCAATAAGCTCATTCTGAAGGCCCAGGGCTATGAGAAGGGCGGTTATCAGGTCATTAAGCGCAACTGCGCGGCCTTTGCCGCGGAAATGGCGGAGACTGCAGGAATCCCGGAAGCCGAAAGAGATATGATCTTCCAGAAGACCGATTTTAAACTTGATCCCGGTATCGCGATTGCCGGAGCCGGTATCGCTGCATTTATCGCAGCTCCGGCCCTCGTCCGCATCGGGAAAGCCCAGGCGATGTCGCTGGCCGGTCAGGTAAATCCCAGCTGGGGACGTTTCGGACAGACCTGGCTGCCCATGGAGGATGCAAACCACATCGAGAACACGGAATTCAGCACCCGTTTGTACGGTTATGCCCCGTCTCAGGGCGGCGAAGCGCTGCGAAAGCTCCGTAACGTGGGGCTTCATTCCGATGCCTACGGAAATGAAATCCTGAATATGCAGGTGAAGAAAAACGGCGACGAGAAACCAACCGCAGAAGAAAATCTGCGCCTGCAGCTGGACGAAATCAGTAAACTTTTCAATAAAGAAATTCACAATCTGGAAAAAACGCTGAATAAAAAGTTCAGAGACAATCCCGAGAACGCCAATGTAATCAATTCTTTGCGGGATTTCTCCGCTCGGTTTTCCGAGGCGTCGGGTGCAGCCGGTGCAATGTTTACGGCAGAATCTTTAAGCGGAAGACGGAATGCCGCCAAAAATCTGTGGTCTGAAATCCACGGATGTTATCAGAATTTCAACCAAAAATATCTGGATCACTATCAGGGAACGGACGTGGTGGATCCGAAAGTAAATATTGCATTCCAGCACATGGCCTCGGTGTTTTCCAACATGCAGAAGCTTGTGATGCGGCATGATGAGATACAGCGGAATAATCTGTGTTACGGCGGGTTCAATAATCGTCCCCAGGCGCCGGCTGCGGATTACGGTGAATTTATCGATATGACCCGTGACAGCGCGGAAGTTTTAAAGCCCTTCGTTTTCCAATACGGGAACATGACGAAAAAAGGTTACGCGCTGTCCTGCGAGGGATTGTCGGAAATCGGAGCCGGTCTTCTTACCTTCGGCAGTCTGGATACGTTTTATCAATACAAATCTCTTCTTTTCAAGGAGAAAAAAAGCAAGCAGGAGCAAAAGGTTTTTGAAAAGCTTGGTTTGAAAGCGGGCGCCCTGAAATGCTTCAAAAAGGCGCAGCTGAGCTACGCGGGGGATCGGCATTTTTCCAAGAGCGATTATAAGCTGGCCATGGTGGATCTGCCCAAGGCTATGAAAAACAGCGGACTGGAATTTACCGATGATCCCTATTCTCCCGACAAGGCGTATCAGATGATTGCTTTTGAGCGTATTTTCGGCGGAATGAAGAAGGCCATCTACGACGAGTTTCAGCGGGAAGGGGCAAGCCTGGACAGTCTGAAAGCGGTTATCGGCCAGCATATCGCGGATAGCCTGCAGAAAAACAAAGAAGAGTATAATACTCTGGCCGGCGTCTGCATTGACGAATATGTCAGACAGGCCAAGGCAATGGACATCGTGCTGGAACCGACGCAGCTTTCGAATTATAAGGAATGCATTCTGGAAAAAACCAACGAAATGATTATGAATACGCTGCGATCCTCGTATCTGGTTCCGCTGATTAATAAACTGGAATCTGATGTGAGTAAAAATATCGTGCCCAACGAAAACAATATAAAAGTGGGCGATATGATGAAGTTGGATCTTAACAGCAAAGATTTTTCAAAGGTTCATCAGGTGATTCATGAACAAACGGGCATTCAGCCGGTGCTCAGCGCCAGACATGCAAAGGTTGTCAGGAGAATCAATGATAAGCAGGAATGGAAGGATAAGGACATACCGAAGACTTTCAAAGAGAATACGGTGAAAGAGCTTCTGAGCATAAACGCCTGCTATAAAATTCTTTTGGAGGCAGAAAAAGCGCCCTCCTTTACCGGCGACGTCATTACGAATGAAATGGTGGATCAGATTAAATCCCGAATTACCGTGGATGAGAAAGATCTGAATGCCCTGTTTAAAACTGCCCGCAGATGCACGAAGGATTTCCCCCTTGCATTGTTCGGCGAAGAACGGGACCTTTTGTGGCAAATGAGCAACAAGTCGAAGGAATTCAAAGACCTGATGCAGGAGATAAAAAACACCAACTTTAAGGTGGCGGATAAACCGGCGGAGAAGGGCAGAGAGCAGTTAATACCCGGAGCAGGAGTGTAAACCATGGAAACAGAATTTGTCAGATTAAATACAGAGGGAATCGCTGCGTTTCGGAACGTGATTCTGGAGCATGTCTATACGCAGCTTATGCAGATGGAAGACTTTGATGAGGAGGGCGTCATTGTTCTGGGCGCGCTGGCAGGCGACGTGCCGGTGGCTGCGGTGGCTGCTCAGCTCTACCTGGGCGATGAAATTTATATTCACAGCATTGCCGTGGACGAAGCGTACCGCAGGCAGGGTATCGGCGCGGAGCTGGTCCGGATGCTGCTGAGCCTGGCGTTTACGGAGTTTGCCCCGGACGCGGCGGAAGACTCGCAGCCCTTCGATTGCAGCCTTAACATAGAATATGCGCTGCCCGAGGCGGAGCGGCCCGGTTTTGAAGAATTTTTGAAAGCCGTAGGATTTTACGGCTATTCCGAATATCCCGGATTGTATTTCTTCAATTCGGAGCAGGTTTCTTCTTTGGGAAAAGAATCGCCGGACGTTTTCTTTGCCAAAGACGCGGAGGGTGCAGACGCGGACAGTCTGACCGCCTTCTTTGAAGAAGCCGGATTGTATCCGGATCCGGATCTGTGTTTTTTCACGGGTACGGAGGAGGAACCCAGCTGCCTGATGATGACGGAGCCTATGATCAGCGGAGATTACCGGGTGATCAGTGTCAACATGGAAGAGGAGACGCCTAAAGCGGCGGAAATCGAAAAACTGCTGCTGGCAACGATTGCCGAACTCCGAAAGAAGACCGAGGTGTTCCGGCTTCTGGTCAACGGACAGCAGAATGCGGAAAATGATTTCTGGGAGGCTTTTGCGCAGGAACACGGCGAAAAGCTGTATCACCGCAAAGCAGTCCTGACTGCAGTATTTGAATCCGAGGACGCACAGTAAGTGCCCTCGGATTATTTTATGTGAAAAATAGTGTTGACAAAGCCACAGGTGAATATTATATTGTAGATAATCGTTAGCACTCAACCATTCGGAGTGCTAACAGAATGCAAAAGGTGGTTTATATGGCATCAAAGAAGAATTTAATTATTGTAGAGTCGCCTTCCAAAGCGAAAACCATAGAGAAGTTTTTAGGAAGCAAATACAAAGTAATTGCGTCCAAAGGGCATATCCGGGATCTTCCCAAAAGCCGCATGGGCGTTAAAATTGAAGATAATTTTGAGCCGGAATATATCAACGTCCGGGGAAAATCCGAAGTAATCAAGGAAATCAAAAAGGCTGTAAAAGAAAGTGACAAGGTTTTTCTGGCAACCGACCCTGATCGGGAAGGCGAAGCCATTGCCTGGCATATCTGCAATATGCTGGAGATTGCTCCGGAATCAGCTCAGCGAATCGAATTTCACGAAATCACCAAGCCTGCGGTAACCGGTGCGGTGGGGCATCCCCGCAGCATCGATATGAACCTGGTGGATGCCCAGCAGGGCCGCCGGGTGGTAGACCGTGTGGTGGGCTACGGCATCAGCCCCGTGCTTTGGGCGAAGGTGGCCAAAGGGCTTTCCGCCGGACGGGTGCAGTCTCCGGCACTGAAAATCATCTGCGACAGAGAAGATGAAATCGAAGAATTCGAGCCGAAAAAGTATTGGACGATTTCGGTGGACCTTACCAAGCCGGATAAGTCCGCAGCCAAAGAAAAGAAATGCACGTTTACGGCAAGGCTGGAAAAAATCAACGGAAAGAAACTGGTTTATCCGGACGAAAAGCATAATGCAACCGTCAGTTCGGCGGAGCTTGCGGAAAACATTGCCGCCGATTTGCGGGCGGGAACGTACCGGGTCAAATCCGTGGAGACCAAAGAAACCGCGGCAAAACCCTATGCGCCTTACACTACGTCCTCTCTGCAGCAGGATGCCTCGGTTCGCCTGGGCTTTGCGCCGAAAAAGACCATGCTGCTGGCCCAGCAGCTGTACGAAGGCATCAGCGTAAAGGGCCACGGATCGCTGGGTTTGATTACTTATATGAGAACCGACTCCGTGCGTATTTCCCCGGAAGCGGACAAGGCCTGCAAAAATCTGATTTCCGAAAAATTCGGCAGCAGCTATGTGGGAAACAATTACTATTCCAACAAGAGTCAGAATACCCAGGACGCTCACGAAGCCATTCGACCGTCCTACGTGGACCTGAGCCCGGAAGATATACAAAATTCACTGAACCCGGATCAGTTCAAGCTCTACAAGCTGATCTGGTCCCGCTTTGTAGCCTCCCGCATGAGCGCTGCCAGTTACGACGCCTGCAGCGTGGAAATCGAATCCGGAAAATATCTGCTCCATGCCAATGGCAGAAAGCTGGTGTTTGACGGTTTCCTGAAGGTTTACAATATCAATTCCGAAGACAAGGATAAAATGCTTCCGGCGCTGGCCGAAGGCGAAGACCTGAAGCTTCTGGCGGTAAATTCCGAGGGCAAGGAAACCGAACCGCCTTCCCGCTTTACCGAAGCCAGCCTGATCAAGGAACTGGAGGACAACGGAATCGGCCGCCCCAGTACCTATGCGCCCATCGTGTCCAATCTTCTGGAAAAGCGCTACGTCAAGAAAGAGAAGAAGGCGCTGGTTCCCACGGATCTGGGCCGGAAGGTTACCAATGAAATCATGGATGTGTATTTTAAGGACATCGTGGACGTAAAATACACTTCTCTGCTGGAGGAGAATCTGGATAAAGTTGCGGAAGGAAAGCTGCAGTGGAAGAACGTGGTTGCGGATTACTACAGCAGCTTAAAGACCGAAATCGATACCGCCAAGACCCAGGCCGAAAAGATCAAGCCGGTTCTGGAACTGACCGGAGAAATGTGTCCGCAGTGCGGAAAGCCCATCGCCAAAAAGCACAGCCGCTTCGGAGATTTTCTGGCCTGCACGGGCTTCCCGGAGTGCCGTTATACCAAATCCATTATTACCGCTACCGGTGTAAAATGTCCCTCCTGCGGCGGGGAATTGATTCAGAAAAAAAGCAAGAGGGGCAAGACCTTCTACGGCTGCGCCAATTATCCGGAGTGCACCCAGGTTTACTGGTATAAGCCGGTAAACAAAAAGTGTCCGGATTGCGGTGCGCTGCTGGTGGAAAGAGGCCGCATGCATTATTGTTCCAATGCGGACTGCGGTTATAAAGAAAAGAAATAAAAGGGGGATAATATGCAGCAATTCAGAGCAACAACCATTTGTCTGGTAAAAAGAAGCGCGGATGACATCGCTATTGCAGGCGACGGTCAGGTGACCATGGGCGAAACCGCCATCATGAAAAACTCCGCGAAAAAAATTCGCAAAATTTATAAAGATCAGGTTCTTTGCGGCTTTGCCGGTTCCGTGGCAGACGCCTATTCTTTGATGGAAAAATTCGAAAAGAAGATGGAAGAGTACAACGGGAACTTAAAGCGGGCTGCCGTGGCCCTGGCGCAGATGTGGCGCATGGATCAGGCGTCCCGGAATCTGGATGCCCTGATGCTGGTGGCGGACCGGGAAAACGTACTGGTTATTTCCGGCACCGGCGAAGTCATTGAACCGGACTACGACTTTGTAGCCATCGGTTCCGGCGGAAACTACGCCTATGCCGCGGCTCACGCTCTGTACGACAATACGGAGCTGGATGCTCCTACCATCGCCCGCAAGGCCCTGGAAATCGCATCCGACATCTGCGTTTATACCAACAGCCATATTTCCGTGGAAAAGCTGTAGAAGGGGGACAGTTATGGCAACAGAATTCAAAAACATGACTCCGAAAGAAATCGTGGAGGAGCTGGACAAATATATTATCGGGCAGGACAGCGCAAAGCGCTCCGTGGCAGTGGCACTGCGCAATCGCTACAGAAGAAGCCTGGTTCCGGAAGAAATCCGGGACGAAATCACACCCAAGAACATTCTGATGATGGGACCCACCGGTGTGGGTAAAACCGAAATCGCACGGCGTCTTGCCAAGCTGATGGACGCACCCTTTATCAAAATCGAAGCCACAAAGTTTACCGAAGTGGGTTACGTGGGACGGGACGTGGAGTCCATCATCCGCGACCTGATGGAGGCCTCCATGCGGGTCACCAAGCAGAAGCACATGGACGAAAAATACGAGGTGGCCAAGGATATCGCGGAAGAAAAAATCATTGAAGCCATTATCCCGGGCAGCAAGCAGAAGGCGGCAGCCGCCGGCGCAAAAAGCCCCTTCCAGTTTATCGTAGGCAACGGGCAGGCAACCTATAACCAGACCAGTGAAAAAATCGAAAAGCCGGAAGAAACCAGCGATGTGCTGCTGGCCAGAGAACAGGTAAAGCAGCAGCTGAAGGACGGTCTTCTGGAAGATCAGTACATCGAAATCGACGTAATCGACCAGCCCAAGGACAACACTCTGGACGTAAACGGCGGCGGAAGTATTCAGATTGGCAATATTTTCGGCAATATGATGCCGCCCAAGACCAAGAAGCGCAAGGTAAAGGTCAAGGAAGCCCGGAAGATTTTAATCGAGCAGGAGGCTTCCAACCTGATCGATATGGACCAGGTGCAGTCCGAGGCGCTGGAAAACTGCGAGCAGAACGGCATCGTATTCCTGGACGAAATCGACAAGATCGCCAACAGCGGCAACTATCACGGCGGACAGGACGTATCCCGGGAAGGCGTGCAGAGAGACATTCTGCCCATCGTGGAAGGCAGCGTGGTGAATACCAAGTACGGTCCGGTAAAGACCGATCATATTCTCTTTATCGGTGCGGGCGCATTCTCCGTATCCAAGCCCACGGATCTGATTCCGGAGCTGCAGGGACGTTTCCCCATCCGGGTGGAACTGGAAAGCCTGACCAAAGAAGATTTCAAGCGCATTCTGCTGGAGCCCCATAACGCACTGACCAAGCAGCACGCGGCCCTGATGGAAACCGAAGGCGTTAAGGTGGAATTTACCGAAGATTCCATCGAAGAAATCGCTTCCATGGCCAGCATTATGAACGAGCAGACCGAGAATATCGGTGCCAGAAGACTGCACACCATCATGGAAAAGCTCTTTGAAGAAATTTCCTTTAATCTGCCGGATCCGGAAATCACCGAAGTGAAAATCGACGCAGAATACGTGCGGAGCAAGTTCGGAGAAGTCATCCGTCAGGACGATATCGAAAAATACATTCTGTAATGTTTCAGTTTGACGAAAATAACAATGTAATTACACAGGAGACAAGCCGTGCCCTGCTGGTGGGAGCCAGCCTGGGCACGGATATTTCCTATTCCATGCAGGAACTGGAGGGCCTTGCGGAAGCTGCCAACGTGGAAGTACTGGCTCAGGTGGTCCAGAACGTGGAAAAGATCAACGCGGGCACCTATATCGGCAGCGGAAAGCTGAAGGAAATTGCGGAAATGTGCAGCAATATGGATGCAGATCTGGTCATCTTCAACGATGAGCTTTCCGGCATGCAGCTGCGCAATATCGAGGATGCGGTAGGGGTGAAGGTCATCGACCGTACTATTTTAATCCTAGATATTTTCGCTTCCCGCGCCACCTCCGCGGAGGGCAAGCTTCAGGTGGAGCTGGCTCAGCTGCAGTACCGCATGCCCCGGCTTCTGGGCTTCGGCAAGAGCCTGTCCCGTCTGGGAGGCGGCATCGGCACCCGCGGACCCGGCGAAACCAAGCTGGAATCCGACCGGCGGCATATTCAGCGCCGCATGGATGAGATCAAATCGGAGATTAAGGAACTGAAGGGCAACCGGGCAGTGCAGCGGTCCCGGCGGGAAAAATCCGATCTGCCGGTGGTGGCACTGGTGGGCTATACCAACAGCGGAAAGTCCTCCGTTATGAACTATCTGCTGGGCCGGGAAAATCGGGAAGATAAAAAAGTGTTCGAAAAGAACATGCTTTTCGCCACCCTGGATACCTCTCAGCGGCTGATTACCCCGGACGACCGGCACAGCTTTATTCTGATTGATACGGTAGGCTTTGTAAGCAAGCTGCCTCATTCTTTGATTTCTGCCTTTAAATCCACCCTGGAAGAGGCGGTAAACGCCGATCTTCTGGTGCAGGTGGTGGATGCTTCCTACGGAGAAAAGGATTTTTATATCGACGTTACCAATTCGGTTCTAAAGGAACTGAAGGCGGACGGCAAGCCTATGATCATGGCTTTTAACAAGAGCGACCTTCTGACGGAGAAAACTTTTCCCATCGGTTACGGTGCGGACAGTATTCTGATTTCCGCAAAAACCGGAGAGGGGATGGATACGCTGCTGGAAATGATTCAGGCAAAAATCTATGCCGGAACTTCGGTGGCGGAGCTTCTGATTCCCTTCTCCCGGGGGGACGTACTCAGTGCCATCGTGGGCAAAAACAAGCCTCTGGAGACCGAATATACCCCGGAAGGCACCCGGATTAAAGTGGAACTGTCCGACGCGGATGCAAATCGCTACGCGGATTACATCGTTTCCGTTTCAGGCGGCGGCTGGAAGAAACCCACCGGGGAGGAATGGGATGATTAAGTATGTTACCGTGGCAAAAGATGCCTCTGCGGAGCAGGTCATCGAGCGTTCCCGGTTTATTGCCTATATCAGACGGGTGGAAAGCAGGGAAGCGGCGGAGGCTTTTCTGTCTGAAATCCGGGCAAAGCACAAGGATGCCACCCACAATGTGCCGGCCTTTGTTATCGGCGAAAAGCAGGAGTTTCAGTGGGCTTCCGACGACGGAGAACCCAGCGGAACTTCCGGCGCTCCCATGCTGCAGATGATTGTAAAGGAAGGCCTTACCAATGTGGCCCTGGTGGTGACCCGCTATTTCGGCGGAACCAAGCTGGGCACCGGCGGACTGGTGCGGGCCTATACCGGCAGCGCGCGGCTGGCGCTGGCAGAAGCCGGACGGCTGGAGGTGCGGGAATACGATACCCTGCAGATAAAAATTCCTTACAGTTATTACGACCGGATCCAAAACAGGGCGGCGGAATTGCACTTCGAAATTACCGATGCGGCCTTTGCGGAGGCGGTTATTCTGGGTCTGCGATTTGAAGCGGAAGAGCGGGAAAAAATCGTTTTTGCACTTTCTGAACTTTTATCGAAAAATTTAGAAATAATCCCTTGACAATGAGAGGTTTTTCGCTTAATATAAGCAAGTGCGTTGGGGAAATAGCGCAAAACACTTTCGGGCGTTTAGCTCAGTTGGTTAGAGCACCTGCCTTACAAGCAGGGGGTCATAGGTTCGAGTCCTATAACGCCCACCATGCGGCCCGGTAGTTCAGTTGGTTAGAATGCCAGCCTGTCACGCTGGAGGTCACCGGTTCGAGCCCGGTTCGGGTCGCCAATTTGCTTTTTGACAACATAATACATAATTGTATGTGCTGGCGTGGCTCAATGGCAGAGCAGCTGATTTGTAATCAGCAGGTTGTTGGTTCGACTCCGATCGCCAGCTCCATATATGGAGGGATTCCCGAGTGGCCAAAGGGGGCGGACTGTAAATC
>JAZUKP010000153.1:0-6704 GCA_045643345.1 Anaerovoracaceae bacterium
TTCTCCGCAAATTTTTGCCTCAGGATTGCTGCTTTGTGCTATAATGAATTGTTTTGAAAGGAGAGAATAAAATCCATGAAAGAAATATTCAGCATTGCATTTTTACTTCCTATTTTGAAGGCAATTATTATTGTTGCAGTAGGCTTTTTCCTGATCAAGGGCGTCGTTAAGCTTCTTGACAAGGTTTTGAATAAGTCCGAAAAGATTAACAAGCTGGTCATCGGCTTCCTGGAAAAGGTCGTTAAGATCATTCTTTGGATGGTGGTGATTCTTGCTGCGTTAGATCAGGTGGGCGTAAATCCGTCTTCTTTCCTTACCATTCTCGCTGCGGCAGGTGCAGCCATTGCTCTGGCCCTGAAAGATTCCCTGTCCAATCTGGCCGGCGGAATTCTGCTGATGGTATCCGCACCCTTCGAGAAGGGTGACTTCGTAGAATGCTGCGGAAGCGCAGGCACCGTAGACAAGATCGATCTGCTCCACACCACAGTCATTACACCGGATTCCAAGGTTGTGATGATTCCCAACGGCTCCATGATGAACAGCACCATTACCAACTACAATAAGTCCGGTCTGCGCAGAGTGGATATGCAGATTGGTGTGGCATACGGTTCCGACATCGAGCTGGTAAAGAAGACATTAATCAAGCTGGCAGAAGACAACGAAAAGGTTCTGGCAAATCCGGGTCCGGACTGCATGGTCGGCGAATTTGCAGGCAGTGCAGTAACCATGTACTACAGAGTGTGGTGCAAGGCTTCCGATTACTGGGACGTAATGTTCAGCCTCCAGGGCAGAATGAAGGACGAACTGAAGGATGCCGGTGTGGAAATTCCGTTCCCGCAGATGACCGTTCATCTCGACAAGTAAGTTCATTTTTTCTACACATTTTAATGGTACAATACCCGCATTATGAGTAAAAAGAAAACCGCTTCTAAAATACGCAATCTATTCGTTGACGTTCTGGCCCTGCCGCTGATTGTCGTGTGGCTGGAATTTGTCATGCACCTGGCCATGGGATTTCAGTTCAATCATTTCCTGGTGTGGGTGGCTTTCGACCTGGCCTTCGGCTGTGTGCTGACGGCGATTATTTCGCTGTTTAAGTACCGTGTCGGCGCCCGGATCAAGGCATGGACCGCCTTTGTGGTGTCTTTGATCTACGTGATAGAATTTGAGGCCAAAAACATTCTGGCCACTTTCTATCCGTTCTCCATCCTGGGCACTGCGGCGGAAAACAAGCTGAGCGACTATTTCGGAGCGGTGGTTTCCATGGTTTTCAGAACCCTTCTTTGGATCGCTTTGTTCTTCCTGCCTTCCGTATGGATGCTTTTAAAGCACAAAAGGGGAGAAAAGCCCAAGGGGTATAAGAGAAAAACCGTACTCATCCTTTCTCTGGTGCTGGCCCTGGTCATGCACCTTCTGGGACTGATTGCGGTAAATATTCTTCCCTGGCACAGTGACGTTAACCCGAAGACGCTTTACTACACCACCGGCGATTACGACAGCCAGGTGGAGCAGCTGGGTCTTTCCACCATGCTGAAGCTGGATGTAAAGTACACCATCCTCGGCAGGGAACAGAAGGGCCAGGAACCGGTAATCGACGATCCGGTGGAGCCGGAAGAACCGGAAATCGACATTTCCAAAAATATCATCAACATCGACTGGGCGGCGGTGCAGGGTGCTACATCCAATTCGGACATTAAATCGCTGGCCCAGTATATGGGTTCCATTAAGGGAACCAGCAAAAACGAATGGACGGGAAAATTCAAGGATTACAACGTGATTTTCCTGTCGATGGAGGGCTTCTCGGGCTACGGGCTTTCCGAAAAGTATACGCCTACACTTTACAAGCTGGTGCACGAAGGCTTCTACTGCAAGAACTTCTACACGGCGCTGCACTATACCAGCACTTCCGGCGGCGAATGCCAGAACCTGCTGGGTCTGTACCCGGAAAATAACCGAATCACCATGCGGGAAACCGGTGTAAAGAAGACCAATACTTACTTCTCGCTGGCATCCATTCTGGACGATTACGGCTACATCAGCTACGGTTATCACAACAACGGCGATATGTACGGCCGGGCGGCGTCCCACAGAAATCTGGGTTACAACTGGAAGTACATTACCTACGGCAAAGATTCTCTGTCCTGGGAAGGCTCCGGCGGCATCGACAGCGGCAAGCTGCGCTGGCCTCAGAGAGACTCCTACATGATCGACGTTTCCATGCCGGATTACGTAAACAATGCCAGTCCGTTCAACGTTTACTACATGACCATTTCCGGCCACATGCCTTACAGCTGGAACTGGATGGCAACCCCCTACAAGGAAGCCTTAAAGGACAGCGGCTACAGCGATGCAACCAACGCCTATCTGGCCTCCTGCATGGAACTTGACAAGGCCTTTGCCAATATCCTGCAGCATCTGGAAGAGGCGGGTCAGCTGGAAAAAACTTTGATTGTGGCTGCGCCGGACCACATTCCTTACTTCAACCCCTCCGAGCTGGAGGAGCTGGCAGGGCAGGAATTTGCGGAAGGCAACGCACTGGAAAATATCAACGAGAGAAATATCAACTTTGAGGTGTATCACAGCGCCTGCGTGATCTGGTCCGCCAGCATGGAAAAGCCGGTGGAGATCGATAAGGTTTGCTGCCAGGTAGACCTGCTGCCCACGGTTCTGAACCTGCTGGGCGTGGAGTACGATTCCCGCGCGCTGGGCGGCACCGATATCAATTCGGATTCCGAAGGTCTGGTGGTGTTCTCGTCTCGCTGCTTCCGCTGCGACCTGGGCTTCTACAACTCTTTCAATCAAAAGTTTACCTTTAACGAAGGCGTCAATCTGAGCGATTCTGCCAAGGAAAGCTACATTGCCAGAATGAAGAATCTGGCTACCAACCGGCTTGCCATGACCAGAAAAATTCTGAACAGCGACTTCTACGACTACGTTTATACAAGTGACAAGTTTATGCTTGCCGAAAAGACGGATGCACCGTTCGGGAAGAACCAGTTTGTTCTCCGCGGAGTATATAGAAAATTATTTTAAGAGGTAGCAAAATTGCGAAGTAAAAAGAAGGAAACATCCAGCCCCAAAAAGGCGAGAAGCCATGGGAAACAGGTAAAACTGCCGCCCATTGCGGTGTTTGCCTACTGGATGATTTCCATGCTTATCTGGGAAGGAACCCTTCATGCGGTGGCCTACGACGGTCTGTTCGGTCAGTATGCCTTCTACATTCTGGGTTTCTCCTTTGTTACGGCCCTGATTTTTACGGTTTTAACCAGACTGTTCAATAAAACGATCAATAAGATTATCCTTGTGGCATTGTCTGCGGTTATGTTCGTGTTTTACGCATCCCAGCTGGTGTATTACAAGGTTTTCGGATCTTACTATTCTTTCTCGTCCATTCAGCTGGGCGGGGGAGCCATTACGAATTTCTGGAGAGAGACCCTTTCCTGCATTCGCGCCAATATTCTGACACTGCTGCTTCTGGCACTGCCTTTGATTGCGGCAATCTTCTTTACAAAAAGATCGCCCAAGACTTTTAAAAACAGAAAGTTCTGGAAGACGCTCTTTTTGGGCGGCTCCGCAGGGGTTGTATTTCTGCTGATTCTTCTGGTGATGCGGATGGGCGGTACCGGATACTATACCGTGTACGATTTCTATCACAGCAGCAGCACCCAGACGGAGCAGAGCGTCAACTGCTTCGGTGCGGCTACCACGCTGCGTCTGGAATTCCAGAGCATGATGTTCGGCTCCGGAGAGGACGACCCGCATATCGATCCGGTGGTGGATCCTGTGGAACCGGAGCCTCCGCAGATCGACACATCGCCCAACTGGATTTACAACCTGGATACGGCGGCACTGGAGGCTGCCGCAGCCAATATTTCCAGCAAGAGCATACGCAATGATACCATTGCGCTGAACGAATATCTGGCTTCCGCCAAGGGCACCAACAAAAACGAATATACCGGTATGTTTGAGGGTTACAACCTGATTATGATCTGCGCGGAGTCCTACAGTCCGGCTTTGATTAACGACAACACCAAGGATATGTTCCCGGCGCTTTACAAGCTGACCCACGAAGGAATCGTATTTACCAATTACTATACTTCCTTCCCGAACGTTACCACCAATGCGGAATATTCTCTGAACATGGGTGTTTTCCCGGATATGAGCCGCAGCAAGTGGGACAGCAGCTTTATGAAGTCCGAAAAGAACTATCTGCCGTACTGCCCGGGCAATATGTTCAAGTCTTTGAACGCAAACTATACCACCTTCGGCTTCCACAATTACAAGGGTTCTTATTTTGAAAGAACCAAGACCCATGCCAACATGGGCTACGATATGTACTTTATGGGCAGCGATTACACCGGCGGCAGGGGTATGAAGTTCAGCTCCAACTGGATCAATTCCGACGACGAAATGATCGAGCAGGCCTGGGAGGTGATTCAGGCGGGAGGCGAACCCTTTATGTCTTACTTTATGACCTTCTCCGGTCACTACCAGTACACCTTTGGCCGGGACGAATCCGGACATCCTTTAAATCCCATGGCGTACAAGCATCAGAAGGAAGTGGAGAATCTGCCCTATTCCAAAACGGTCCGGGCGTATATTGCCTGCAATCTGGAGCTGGAGCTGGGTCTGGAGCGCCTTCTGGCGGACCTGGAAGAATCCGGCATGGCGGAACGCACCGTGATTGTTCTTACCGGCGATCACTATCCTTACGGTCTGACGGAAAAGGAATATGCGGAGCTTCTGGGAAGAGATCTGACCGACCACTTCGACAAGTACCACAACTCCTTTATCTGTTGGAACGGCGGCATTGTGGAGCCGATTATCTGCGACAACTACTGCTGCAACATCGATATTCTGCCTACCGTCTACAACCTGATGGGTATTCCTTACGATTCCCGGCTGCTGGCGGGCACGGACGTGCTTTCCACTGGTACCCACATGGCCATTCTTACGGACGAGAGCTTTATTACCAATACCATGATGCTGGATACCACCAAGAGCAAAAACAACGTTACCTTCTTTGTGGATGAGAACAACGTTCCCAACGGCTACGTGGATTACATGGTTTCTCTGGTGAAAAATAAAATGAGTATCTCTTCCAAGATACTCAATGCGGATTATTATCGCTTTATTGATGAGACTCTGCCGAAATTACTTCCTGATACATAACGTCCATCAGGGTGTAGGACAGCGCGTTGTAGTGATCCGGCTGAAGCGTGGAGTAGTAAATGCTCCGGGGCTTCTGGGGCGGGTAAGCCGGCAGGGTCATGGTAAAATTCAGATAATCCGGAACGGAGATTTCCGGAATGGGCAGAACCCCGTAACCGTTCTGCAGCAGCGAGAAAAGGTAGCTTAGATCGCTGGAAATAATATCATTTTTGGAGGGTGGCTCATCCCACCATATCGCTTTTTCGGTTCCGCCGTTGTACAGGAGCTTGGGAAGTTGTGAAATACCTACTTCCCGGTCTGCAGCGGCGGATTCTTTTGATACGAGAAACACGATTTTGGTGTCCAGCACCTTTACGGTGTCGGCCATGCTCTGAGAAGGGGGAAGGAAGGACAGAATGGCGTCGGCTCTGCGGTCCGCCAGAACCGTGGCGGCATCCGCTTCCAGGCAGCAGCGAAGAGATACCTGCATTTCGTTGCTGTGTTCCACCCGGTAATTGTAAATTTCCGTTGCATAATGCTCGTAGATGCCGATGGACATACAAACGTTGATTTTCGGGCGATAGGAGCGTTTCATTTCCATGGTTTCGCTTTTCAGCTTGTCGAATTCCGCCACGACGGAAGCCGCCCGGGGATAGAAGTATATTCCCGCAGGGGTCATCATGGCGCCTTTCTGGTTCCGGAAGAAAAGCTCGATGCCCAGCTCGTCCTCCAGCTGGTCGATGGTCTTTGAAATCGCCTGTCTTGTAACGAAAAGCGTGTCTGCCGCCTTCAGAAAACTCCGGGCGTCGGCCACGGCTAAAAAGGTTTTTAACTGCTTGATTTCCATAATCGAAACCTCCCTGCATTATTCTACCGCAATTCCGAAAAGTGTGCAACTTTTAGTTACATACTTGCAATAAGAATGTACTTATCTTTTGCATCAAAATATGGTTTAATAAGGGTGACTATCCGGGGTGGGGGATATCTCTGCCCTGAAAAAGATAGCTTTGCGCCCACAATCCGATGTGCGCAAAGTAGTTAATTATTTCACGGAGGAAAGTACAATTATGAGTGAAGAATTCAAAATGACTACCGTTGAGCAGTTCGAAGCTGACACTAACAGACTTCACGAAACGGCAGTACAGGTTGGTATCGACACTTGGCAGGATCGTGTAGCAAACCAGACACCGCACTGCGGTTTCGGTGAAAAGGGTGTTTGCTGCCGTATCTGCTCTATGGGTCCTTGCCGTATCTCCCCGAAGGCTCCCAAGGGAATCTGCGGTGCTACAGCTGCAACAATCGCAGGAAGAAACTATCTGCGTATGGCAGCCGGCGGTGCTTCTGCACACTCCGACCACGGTCGTGAATGCGTATGGAAGCTCTACGATCCAACAGCAGACGGCTGGTATCATGTAACCGATACCACAAAGCTCTTCAAGCTTGCTAAGGAATGGGGAATCGAAACAGAAGGAAGAGAACTCTATGACGTAGCACACGAAGTAGCAGAAGCTGGTCTTAACGAATATGGTAAGATCAATGGATTCCAGAAGTGG
>JAZUKP010000154.1:0-2346 GCA_045643345.1 Anaerovoracaceae bacterium
TAAAGGGTGCTGAAGGTTTTTGCCATGTCCGTGCTGCCGTGGGCCGCATCAAAATCCTGCGTATAGGCGATGCCGTTTAAAAAGCCCAGGCCTACGTAGCTTTCGCCGGCTATCGTAACGATGTTTGCCCAGGAATCCGTACCAATCCAGCGAAGCTCCGGATAATTGCGGGCCGACTGGTCCATCAGGGGCAGCACCAGCTGGGGCTCACCGGGGCAGTAGACCGCTGTGATATGCTCGCTTTTCAGGGTTTCTTCTGCCGCCAGAATCTGTGCTTCGTCTGCGTCCTGCGGCAGTGCAATCCGCACCACAGACGGACCGGTGAGGGTAATCATCTCCGGGGCGTCTTCTTCGGCATCTTCCGGCTGCACCTCTGCGGGAATCTGATATTCGCAGGTTTCGGAGCCGCAGATTTCCAGGAAGAATTCTTCGAAAGCATCTGCTTTTCCTTTGGCGTAGTCGTTGTCTCCGATGGTCAGCACCGCGCAGTGGGGCTCCTTCAGTTCATCGTAGATGTATAAGGCCGCACCTTCCGTGTCGAAGGTGTTGACGTAGCTTGCCCGGAAGTAATAGGGGTTGGTCTGGGTCAGGATGGGAACCGTGTTGGTGATGGCCACGGCGGGAACCATGGCGTCCCGGATGACGTCGCTGGCAGCCAGGGACAGGGTGTCGGAAACGCTGCCCAGAATGGCGGCGCAGCCTGCGCTGACCAGTTCCTTGACGGCCTCCGGCGCCACGTCGGTGCTGGAGCGGTTGTCCGCATAAACCAGGTCCACGTCCATACCAAGTACGGAGGCGCAGTAGCTGTGGGCCAGCTCGATGCCCCGGATCTCTTCCTCCGCGTCATAGCTCTGGCGGCCGGTCAGCGGTTCGAACACGCCGACTTTCACCACCGATTTTTCCGGTGCGGGCGGGTCGATAAATCTCTTTTTGAAGTTGTTCCAGGTTTCGCATCCGCAGAGAAGGGTGCTGCAGAGCACCAATATCAGCAGAAAAGCGCAAACCCTTGTCATTTTTTCTTTACTCACGGGGTTTATTTTAGCATTTACCATAATATTTCGCAAGTTAACAAAATGTGAAGACTGTGTTATTATTATGTTGCGTGTTTGTCTGCAACGCTTATTTTTTGTTGTGTTTTATTTGACATACCGCGCAAAAATAATGAAGGAGTGAGTTATGAGTTTAGGAAAACACCTCAGAGGTGCTCATGTAAACCATTGTAAGAACACTGCCGGAATGCCCATCATCCCGATGACCCTTCCGGAAAAGGTTTACATTCCGATGTCTCAGAGCATCGGCGCACCTTGCCAGCCGCTGGTAGCCGTAGGCGACCACGTAAAGCTGGGTCAGCTGATCGCAAATGCAAGCGCACCGATCAGCGCACCGATTCACGCAAGTGTTTCCGGTGATGTGGTAGCTATCGAGCCGTTCATGACACAGAACGGCCGGGTAGACACCAACGTTATTATTCAGGCAGACGGAAAGCAGGAAGTCGCAGAAACTGTTGTTCCGCCGGTTATTAACAGCAGAGAAGATTTTCTCGCAGCAGTCAGAGATTCCGGTCTGGTAGGACTGGGCGGCGCATCCTTCCCGATGGCAGCAAAGTTCAATGTTCCGGACGGAAGCGCAGAATATCTGATTCTTAACGGCGCAGAATGCGAACCGTATATTACGGTAGACCATTCCGCCATGCTTACCTACGGAGAACAGATGATCGCCGGTATGAGAACCACCATGAAGTGGCTCAACATCAAGCACGGTATTATCGGTATCGAAGACAATAAGCCGGATGCCATCGCAAACTTCCAGAAGCTTCTTGCGGGAAGCACCGACATCGAAGTAAAGGCACTTGCCCACACATATCCGCAGGGTGCAGAACGTGTTATAATTTACGAATGCACCGGCAGAGTATGCGCAGCCGGCATGCTGCCGATCAACGTAGGCTGCATCGTTTCCAACGTAACCTCCATGCTGAAGCTGGAGCAGTATCTGGAAACCGGTATGCCGCTGGTAACCAAGTTCCTTACCGTAGACGGCAACGTGGTGGCAAAGCCCCAGAACGTGGAAGTTCCCATCGGAACCATGATTACCGACGTCATCGAATTCTGCGGCGGGTTTACCGGAGAAGTCAAGAAGATGCTCCTGGGCGGACCCATGATGGGCCGCGCAATCCCCAGAGATGATTTCGCTATTTTAAAGAGCAACAACGCAATCCTGTGCTCCGACAAGACCTTTGCGGACCGGCCGGAAGAGACCGCCTGCATCAACTGCGGCAGATGCGTTGCAGCCTGCCCCATGAACCTGATGCCCGCAAGAATTACCAAGGCATACAAGGACAAGGACGTA
>JAZUKP010000155.1:0-4234 GCA_045643345.1 Anaerovoracaceae bacterium
TCCAGCGCCGCCATTATCAACGGTCAGGATATCATTCCGGTGAACTACGCCTGGACCGTGGTGCTGGCGGAATTCATCAAGCAGGTAAATGTGTTCGACGGGGAGGAAATTTCCGACGAAGATATGGACACCATTCTGTCCGGCACCTGCCGCGGTTTGCGGAAGGTCTTTCCGCTGGTGAGCAAAAAGAAGATCAAAGAAGACGTTTACACCATCATGAAGAGCTTCCAGCAGATTGCCATGGGCGAGCTGCCCGACGAAGAGATCGGCTACGTAAATATCGGTGAGTATGCGGACTGTATGCGGGCACCTCACCGGATGGATATTATGGTGTCCGCCATGACCAAAAACGGTCTGTGGCACTGCAACCAGAAGTGCGTGCACTGCTATGCGGCGGGGCAGACTCATTCCGAGGAGGCGGAGCTTTCCACCGAGGACTGGAAGAAGATTCTGGACAAATGCCGGGAGGTCTGCATTCCTCAGATCACCTTTACCGGCGGCGAACCCACCATGCGGGAGGATCTGTTCGAGCTGATCCGCTACGCCCGCTGGTTTGTGTCCCGCCTGAACACCAACGGCATTAAGCTGACCCCGGAATACTGCGAAAAGCTGCGCGAAGCCGAGCTGGACAGCCTGCAGATTACCTTTTATTCCGCGGACCCGGAAGTTCACAACAAGCTGGTGGGGGCGGCCCAATTCGAAAACACCGCGGCGGGCATCGAAAACGCCCTGGCAGCGGGACTTTCCGTGAGCATCAACACGCCCCTGTGCACCTTAAACCGGGACTACGTAAAGACCCTGGAGTTCCTCCACGAAAAAGGCGTCATCTACGTAACCTGCTCCGGCCTGATTACCACGGGCAACGCCTTAACCGAGGCATCCGAGCAGCTGCAGCTTTCCACCAAAGAGCTGAAAGAGATTTTAAAAGAGGCAGTAGATTACTGCTTTGCCAACGGCATGGAGATCAACTTTACCTCGCCGGGCTGGATCGAGGACAGCTATTTTGAAGAACTGGGCATTATGTCGCCCACCTGCGGCGCCTGCCTTTCCAATATGGCCATTACCCCCGGCGGCAACGTGGTGCCCTGCCAGAGCTGGCTTTCCGGCGAAACGCTGGGCAATATGCTGACGGACAAATGGGAAGATATCTGGAACAGCAGCTTCTGCAAAAAGAGAAGAGATTATTCCGCACTGATGCTGGGCAGATGCCCCTTAAGGAGGTAGAAAAAGATGAAAAAACTGAGAAAAATCCTGCCTCTGCTGCTGTGCCTGGTGTTGGTTCTGACCCCGGTCTGCGCCTTTGCCGACTCCCCCTGGGATGAGATCATCAACTTTACCGTTCTGGTGGACGTAAACGAAGACGCCACCCTGGACATGCAGTATCACCTGAACTGGAAGGTGCTGCGGGATGTTGATGAAAAGGGGAAGTCTGCCCCGCTGGAATCCGTGAGAATCGGTATTCCCAATACCCACTACTTCGATGTGATGGCCCTGAGCGACAACATCGAAGACATCGAAGAATACGACGATTACGTGGAAATCTGGTTCAATCAGAAGTATTTCAAGAACGACGTGGTCTGCATCGATTTCTGCCTGACCCAGGACTACATGTACCAGATGAACGCCTTTACCGACGGTGAGACGGTGTATTTCTTTACTCCGGGCTGGTTCGATGAAATTGCCATCGATCAGATGGTCATCCGCTGGAACGAAGACAAAGCCATCGAATGGAATGCGGGCTGCGAAAAACGGGACGGCTATCTGTCCTGGGAATACAGCCTTGCGCCCGGCGAGACCTGCCAGGTGACCGTTACTTATCCCAACGACGCCTACTGGTTCGATTCTTCCAAGAGCAATAACGATCCGGACCCCTATTACCCGGATCCTTATTCCGGCGGCTTCGACTTGTTTGAGCTCATCGGCGGCCTGCTGGGGCTGTTTATGTTCTTCGGCATTCCCTTCCTGATTTTTCGGCGGATTTACCGCATCGGCAGGGGTCTGGTGAACGCGATTTTCGGCGGAGGCAGCAGTGCCCAGCCCGGAAAAACCGTCAAGAACAAGATTACCCGCACGGTCATCGAATACTTCCCGTCCTGTCCGGGCTGCGGCGCGGTCCGCAAAGAAGGGCAGGAGACCTGCGAATATTGCGGACGCAGCCTGATTAAGAGCGAGGAAGTGGTAGAAGAGAAGGAAGTTCAAAACCCGGAAAAATACACCACCGAGGGCGTATTCCGCTATTCTTCTTCCCCCAACACCTATATCCGGGTGCACGTGACGCCGGTGGTGGTAAATACCCCGCCGCCCAGAAGCGGCGGAGGAAAGGGTCCCCGGGGCGGTTCCGGTCCCAGAGGCGGCGGATCTTCTTCCCGGAGCAGTTCTCACAGCTCCTGCGTGCATAGCTCCTGTGCGCACAGCTCCTGCGCCTGCGCGTCTTCCTGCGCCTGCGCCTGTGCCTGTGCCTGCGCCGGCGGCGGCAGAGCGGGATGCTCCAACAAGGACTTTTACAATACGGGCTTAAAGCTCATTCAAATAGAAAAAAAGGTCAAAAAAGACCGGGATGAATAAATAATTGCCGGGACGAAACTCCCGGCAAATCTTTTTCGGAGGTAAATTATGAGTAGCGCATTCAAAGCACGCCGGCAGGCGCTGCTGGAAAGCATGCCGGAGAACAGCATTGCGGTGCTGTATGCCGGTCGGGAGACTCTGGGCAACGAAGACGAATACCTGCCCTTTGCGGTGAACAGCAATTTTTATTATCTGACGGATTACACCCGGGCGGGCATGATTCTGCTGCTGGCAAACTACGCCGGCCGCAAAACCGAGACCCTGTTCATCGAGGAGGCGGACGACTTTACGGAGCGCTGGACGGGCAAAATGCCCCGGCCGGAGGAAGTAAAGGAAAAGGCTGCCATCGACAGTGTTTCCTACCTTCCGGATTTTAATTTCGCCATCAGCCGCATTCTGGGCGGCTACGAAATCGAAAGCGCCTATTTTGATATTTACCGCTACAATGCGGAGGACTTGCCCACTTACAACGCAGCTAAGGCTGCGGAATTCGCCGCGCTCTATCCGGCGGTGCAGATCAAGGACATCCGCAGTCTGATTCTTCCTTTGCGGGAATGCAAGGACGAAGAAGAAATCGCCCGCATGAAGAAGGCCGCGGACATTACCCGGCAGGGTCTGGAAGAAGTTTTAAAGCGCCTGCAGCCGGGCATGAAGGAATATCAGGTCCAGGCTGTTTTCGAGGGCAGCTGCATGTACTGCGGTGCCGACGGGCTGGCCTTCCCCACCATCGCGGCGGGCGGCAAGAATGCCTGCAGCATGCACTACGATACCAACCGGGACGAGCTGGCAGACGGCAGCCTGCTTCTGCTGGACCTGGGTGCTTCTTACGAAAACTACTGCAGCGACGTCACCCGTACCTATCCGGTGAGCGGCAAATACAGTGCCCGTCAGCGTCAGGTTTACGAACTGGTGCTGGCCGCCAACAAGGCGGTGGCGGAAAAAGCTGCGCCGGGCGTCACTCTGGCAGATTTGGAGGCCCTGACCTGCGACATTCTGGGCGAAGGCCTGGTTCAGCTGGGGCTGATCGAGGACAAGAGCCAGGTGCGGCAGTACTATATGCACAGCGTCAGCCATTCTCTGGGCATCGATTCCCACGACGCATCCCGGCGAAGCGAAGTCTTAAAACCGGGCTGGGTCATCAGCGATGAACCGGGCATCTACATCGACGAAGAGGGCATCGGCATCCGCATCGAAGACGATCTGCTGATCACCGAAACCGGCTGCGAAGTGCTGACCGCCGCCATCCCCAAGGACCCGGACGAAATCGAAGCCATTCTGGCCGCTCGCAGCTAGCCGGTACGGACCCGAATTCAGATATTTTAATGAGGTAAATCATGTCGAAACCCTACGATTATACGCAGACCGCGGAAGAACTGGAGGAAAAGGAGCGGGAGGACGCTCTGAACTACTTTACCGCGGCTTACTATTACGAAATACTGCCCGCGGCCCGGGCGGAAAACCGGCTGACGGGCTACGAGGCTTTTTACGGCGCTTTGTCTCAGACGAAAAGCGGCAAGGAGTTCCGGGAGGAACTGATGCGGGTCTTTCAGCTGGGCTGCGAAATTCATATGGCCCGCAGACAGCTGGCGGATTTCTACGCGCTGGACGATTATCCGGAGCTGGACGAAAAGCTGTCGGAGTCTCTGCAGGCCCTGAAACTGGAAAAAAC
>JAZUKP010000156.1:0-8627 GCA_045643345.1 Anaerovoracaceae bacterium
CGCCTGTCTTTTCGTCGCCTTCAAGTGTAGGAACAAGCTTGTTAACAGCCGGCATAGCGTTGATGAATGCTGTACCGCCGCCTGCAACGATACCTTCCTCGACAGCAGCCTTTGTAGCAGCAAGAGCATCTTCGATACGGAGCTTCTTTTCCTTCATTTCTATTTCGGTAGCAGCGCCTACCTTGATAACAGCAACGCCGCCTGCAAGCTTAGCAAGTCTTTCCTGAAGCTTTTCACGGTCAAAGTCTGATGTAGTAGTTTCGATTGCAGCTCTTATCTGTGCAACTCTTGACTGGATAGCAGCCTTATCGCCTGCGCCGTCAACGATGATAGTATTTTCCTTCTGGATAACTACCTGTTTAGCCTGACCAAGCTGTGCGATAGTAGTCTCTGTGAGTTCAAGACCGAGTTCAGATGAGATTACCTCGCCGCCTGTGAGGATAGCGATATCCTTGAGCATTTCCTTGCGTCTGTCACCAAAGCCCGGAGACTTTACGGCGCAGCAGTCCAGAATGCCGCGGAGCTTGTTGACTACCAGAGTTGCCAGCGCTTCGCCTTCTACGTCTTCTGCCACGATCAGGAGCTTCTTTCCTACCTTCAGAACCTGCTCCAGAAGAGGCATCACTTCCTGAATGTTGGAAATCTTCTTATCGGTAATCAGGATGTACGGATCCTGCATTACATTTTCCATCTTTTCCGGGTCGGAAATCATGTATGCGGACAGATAACCTCTGTCGAACTGCATACCTTCCACAACTTCCAGAGTGGTACCCATGGACTTGGAATCTTCTACGGTAATAACGCCGGAGGTTCCAACCTTTTCCATGGCCTGTGCAATCAGTCCGCCGATTTCTTCATCTCCGGAAGAAACAGTGGCAACCTGTGCAATTGCTTCGGATCCCTGCACCGGAATTGCAACTTCTTTCAGTGCTTCTACGGCTACGTCTACAGCACCCTGGATACCCTTCTTCAGGATCATCGGATTTGCGCCTGCGGCGACGTTCTTGAAGCCTTCGTGAATGATGGCCTGTGCCAGCAGAGTTGCAGTGGTGGTTCCGTCACCGGCAACGTCGTTGGTCTTGGAAGCAACTTCCTTTACCAGCTGTGCACCCATGTTTTCAAATCCGTCTTCCAGCTCGATTTCCTTGGCGATGGTAACACCGTCGTTGGTGATGAGCGGAGAACCGTACTGCTTTGCAATAACAACGTTCCTTCCCTTGGGGCCCAGTGTAATCTTAACTGTATTTGCAAGCTGGTCTACGCCGCTCTGCAGTCTTCTTCTTGCGCTTTCGCCATAATCAATTTCTTTTGCCATTTTTCAATCCTCTACTTTACGATAGCTAAAATGTCCTTGGTATCTGCAAGCAGGCAAGCCTGTCCGTCTACGCTGATTTCGTTTACTGCAAACTTGGAATAAATCACTCTGTCGCCGACCTTGATGTCTTCGCTTAATGCAGTACCGATTGCAATTACGGTTGCCATGGTGCTTTCTTCCTTTGCGGATGCTGCCAGAAGAAGCCCACTGGCTGTCTTTTCTACAGCTTCGTCCTTCTTAAGAAGAACACGATCTCCCATAGGTACGATTGTCATTTTGTTTCCTCCTCTATTGATTCAACCCATTTGGGACCACACCTTGCGCCGAAAAAGGGCGTACTGTGCGCCCGGCGGGTCTACTTAAACATTAAAAATTCGCAAAATGTATTATAACACAGTTTTTTACTTATATCCACGAATTTCCACTTCTACGCCCAGAATATTAAAAGAAGTCATAGCAGAAACCGCTTTATTCACAAATTTTTGCAGCTCCTCTGCGGATTTTCGGATTTTTGCCCCCCGTTCCGCCAGGATAATGGCCCGGATATACAGTCCTTCATCGCTGTTGATGCTGGCGGAAAACAGAAGCTGGGCACAGCCCGGAATCTGCCGTATTCCGTAATCCACAATCTGCTGAATGACCCGGTTGGAAACTTCGTAGGAGCCGAGATAGCTGTAGGTGGGACGAACCACGGTCTTTTCCGGATTGCCGGCGGAGGCAAAGGACCGCTTGGCGTCGATAAAATAGCCGGAAAACTGCTTCTTTACCTGCAGGGTGGGCGCAGGAATGGTATGCATGCCGGATTCGCTGCGCATGTTCCTTGCGGTCTGCCGCTGTTTTTCCGTGGTGATGTCCTCGATCTGAATAATCTGCTCCGGCCGGGGCAGTTCCAGCCTTTCCGCGATTTTGTAAATCATTTCGTCGGAGGTGCCCAGAATCAAAATATGTTCCGGCTTGAATTTTGCAATGGCAAAGCGCACTTCACTGCAATGGTCGTCGTCGGTAAAAATAGCCGTTTTGACCGCGCCGATGCGGGTTTTCTCCCGCTTGGCGGATTTACCGGCGGCAATACTTCCGCCCGCAATAAACAAGCCGTCGTCGATGATGGCATCCGTTTTCAGCTGCGCCGAAAGCTCTATGGCATTGTAGCTTTTTCCGGTTCCGCTTTTCCCGGAAAGTCCTGTGGTCTTCATGTTCGGCTGCGTTTGCTCCTATTCGGCTTTTTTGCCGGTGATGATGCGCAGAATCTCCTCTGCGGAGGATCCTGCGGGGATGGAATATTTTCCGGCGGATATTTTCGCTTCATCCACACCGATTTCCACGCCGGTATTCCACAAAAGATTATAAAATTTCAGGTAATCCTCTCCGGAAAATCCGTAGGCCTCTGCGGTCCGCCGCACTGCGGACTGATACGTATCCGCATAAACCAGCGTTACTTTCACGGCGGCCGGGCTGCGGAAAAGTTCGTCAAAGCGAAGTTCATAGGCCGGGGGTTCTTCCTCCTCGCCCTCTTCGTTTTCTGTGCCGGGTTCTTCCTCCGGGGCCAGATCGATGCCGGAAAAATCGATATCGATGACCGGGTGCTCCGCCTCCTCGGGACTGCGAAGCACGGAATAATGCATTATCAGATCCACACGCCACAGAATCACAGAGGAAACTGCCGCCAGAATCAGAAGCGTTACCAGAATATCGCTGTTATGATAAATAAAATTACTGAATCTCTTCATGGCTTCCTGTCAAAAGAAAAGACGGCCCGTACAGCCGTCCGAAAGTTCTTCCGCAATCCAAATCAGTCCTCAAAGCTGAGGAAAGAAGCAAAGCCCGTCATTTCCAGAACTTCCATCACGGCGCTGCCAACGCTTTTCAGCTTCAGGGTACCGCCCTTGCGGGTCATCTTCCGATGCAGATTCAGCATCATGCGCAGTCCTGCGCTGGAGGTATATTCCAGCTGGGAAAGGTTCAGGACCAAATTGTCGAAGCGGTCTGCGGTGTTGTCCGCGATTTCCGCCACTTTTTCCGCGGTTGTCGTATCCAGTCTTCCGATCAGAAGAAGCTCTCCGGTTGTATCTCTGTTGATTAATTTTACGTTCATTCTATGCCTCTGATTATTGCAATTACTATGCGTAATTATACCACGGCGAATGTGTTTTTTCCACGAAGGAATTGTAAAAGATGCAAGGGTTCTGCCGCCCTTCGTTTTTTTCTTATTTTTTTGCGCGCGCCGCAGGCTGTCCTTCCTTGGGCAGCGTTATCACACATTTCGTGCCCACGTTGACCCTGCTGGTTACGGACAGCGTTCCGCGGCACATATTCTTCAAACGGCTGTGTACGTTGAAAATTCCGATATGCGTGCTGGCACTGTCGGAGAATTTTCCCGCCTCGAAGCCCACGCCGTCATCCTCAATGGTAATCAAAAAGGCATCCGACGTTTCGAAGGAAGTGATTTTTACGGTGCCGCCACCCTCCCTTTGGCTGACGCCGTGCTTGATGGCGTTTTCCACCAGCGGCTGCACAGAAAGAGGCGGAACGTAAAAATCGGCAGCGGTAATATTCTGTTCGATGACCAGTTCCTCGCCGAAACGCAGCTTTTCCAGATAAAGATACGCATCCAGATGCGTAAGCTCCTCTTCGAAACGGACGGGCCGATCATCCTTTAAGGAGTTGATATTCTGACGCAGATAGTCCGAAAAACGGCTGACTGCCTCCCGGGCCTGCTCCGCATCCTGTTCAATCAGATAGTAAATGGTATTCAGGGAATTATAAATAAAGTGGGGCTGAATCTGGCTCACCATCAGACTGGCCTTGGATTCCGTCAGTTCCTTTTCCGACAGCTCAATCTGTCTGGCTTTACTGATATAAATGACAACGTAAAGCACCACGCCCGACATGGAACCCATTGCCTCGAAGGGAAAGTTGCGGAAACACAGGCTGCAGATTGCGGCCGCCACGGGAACGGCGGTAACGAAAAGCCAGGAGCGCCGGCGCTCCGTGGGAACCAGATTTCCGCAGCTTAAGATCAGCATATAATCAAAGAACAGCAGCACCGCGGGAACAAATTTCGCCGCAAAAAAAACCGGCTGATAGATCATACCGTTCTCCGCCGTGTAGGAAAGGAACCAGTTATTCTCCCGGAAAAAGCCCACGGCCCAGATGATGCATACCGTACCGCAGACAAAAGCCAGCACATACGCCGTGGACTCATGAATATAAACCGATTTTTCCAAGTCCGAAATAATGTACATGCTCAGGAAGAAAGCAGCCAGAATTTCCAGAACAAAACAGACAAAGGCCATGATCAGCACAATCTTTTCGCCGCCTTCTCTGCCGCTGAAATATTCCCGCAGCAGTGCGCAGTTAAGCATTACGATCATGGTTACGAAAAGCGCCGGAATATAGTTAAAAGTAACCGACTCCCGGCTGTCTTTGTGAATGGATTTTTCCGAAATCAGCGAAATCAGGATAATATAAAGAATTGTCAGAACCGCAAGCTCCGCGCCCAGCGAAAAGCTTCGGTTTATTTCAAATATATCCAGCATCCTCAGTACCTCTGAAAACTCAGCTCTGCATTGGTAATTTCGCCCCAGCTGTACTGCGACATAAATTCTCCCGCGTAGCTGTTGATTGCGGCCACGTTGCCCCGGATAAAGTCATAATAATCGCAGTCCACGGCATCTGCGTCAATGCTGATTTTTCCCCGCTGCAGGTTCAGGATCTCCGGCAGTCCCAGCTCCGAAAAGGTATCTACCAGATCTTTCCGGATGCCCCGGAGGTAGGATTCATGCCCCTCATCGTCCCAAAGATTGGAGATAATCTCGCTGTTGCTGCACATGCTGCCCCGCCGGGAAACAATGTAGGCCAGCGCTTCTTTGGTCTTATCGTACTTGAATTTCACGGGCTTTCCGTCCGCAAGGATCTCAAAATTACCGAAACACTGAAAGCGGATGCGATGGGTTCCCGAGACGCTTTCCTCCTGACGGAAATCCTTGATTTCCCGGAGATTTTTCAGTTCCTCCGATACTTTCGCCCCGGTGATCGGTTTTAAAATATACCCTGCCGCATGCAGCTGAAAGGCATCCTTCATATAATCGTCGAAGCCCGTGGAAAACACGATTCCGGTTTTGGGACTGCGCAGTTTAATGCGCTTGGCCAGTTCAATCCCGTTCATGCCCGGCATCTGTATATCCAAAAACGCAGCATCGTAAAACCGCTCGTTTAAGCTTTCCAGCGCGGCGGAGGAGGATCGAAAACCGAAAACCTCCGCAGTTTCGTCGGCTTTTTTTATGGCGGAAATCAGCGCATTCAAGCCCATTTTTTCATCATCAGCTGCAAGAATTACCATAGAATTAAACTCCCCGATTCAAAATAAAGTGAAACACCAAAACGTACAGCGGCTGGTGCAGCATAAAAAATAAGAGCGAATTTCTTCCGAAAAACTCCAAAAAGCTGCAGCGAAATTCCGGAAACAAAGGCTTGCCGTCCCGATCCGCATAAAGATACTCTCCCAGTACCGTGCCCAGCATAAACCAGCCCACATGCGGCAGCAGGGGGAAATAATCGAACGCCTTAAAGCTTCTGGTGCGAAGCCCGAACATAAAAATCCAGGGATTCATTACCCGGACATCTGCCCGCAGCCAATAACCGAGCACGACGATGCCCAGCCCCAGAAGAATTCGAAGCCGGCGGGGCAGCTTCCGGATGCCCGGAGAAATCAGCTTGCACACCCCCAAAGTATGCAGTACACCCCACTGAATCAGAACGCTCTCCGGTGCAAAGCCGGAAAGATAAAGCGCCGCGGATGCGGCAGTCAAAAGAAAGGCGCAGGAAAGCACGATCAGTCCGGACCGGATGTGATGAGAGCCCAGACAGGCAGACACCCCGGAAAGGAAAACAAAAAATGCGCCGCAATACTGCTTGATAAAGTAAGCCGCCGGCGCCCAGTCTATATTCCAGCCGCCGAAAAAGTCCGCAAATGAAAAAAAATGGACCACAAGTACGCCGAGGATCGCCACCCCTCTGGCAAAATCCAATTCATGTATGCGATTGCTGCGTTCGTCTAAAATAAGGTCCATTCTGTATATATAAAAAATGGGGACCGTTGAAACTCAACGGCCCCGGGAATTTGTGCAACTATTCTTTTACCGGTGCGTCCATCGGGCAAACATCAGCGCAGTTTCCGCATTCAACACAAAGATCTGCATTGATTACATAGATTCCATCGCCTTCAGTAATTGCATCGTTCGGGCATTCGGAAGCGCATGTTCCGCATGCTACACATTCTTCTGTAATTTTGTATGCCATTTGCATTTCCTCCTTTAGTGTACAATAAAGTAATTTGTATTATAGCCTTTTCTTCCGGTTTATGCAAGCAATAATGTCGCGGTCATTTTTTATTTCAATCGGCGGATAATACACCGGTATAAAATCCGACATTTTATTGTTTTTGGTAATAAAATATGCAAAAACAGTCTTTGTTTTTATAAACATATAATTAATTGATTGAAATTCGTCAGGGAGTATGGTACCGTTATAGTGATTTATCATGAAAATATTTCATGACCTGTCGTTCTATTATGTTTATTCATGGAATCTCCGAAATAATTTCGAGATGATATGCAAGTGAAGTAATTGGAGGTAATCTAATGGCAACAACGTATTTTGAACCGGGACAAAGCTTACCGGTATACGCTGAGTGCGACGTACTGGTTGTAGGCTCCGGTGCTGCAGGACATTCCGCAGCAGTGGCCGCAGCTCGTGCTGGCGCAAAAAAAGTTATCCTGATGGAACGCTACGGCTATTCCGGCGGTGACGTAACAGGCGCATACGTACTCATGGTACCGAAGCTCTCCTGGAAAACGCTCCCCTTCGTTCGCGGTATTCAGGAAGAATGGTTCGAACGTATGGAAAAGAATGCACCGGGCTCCACATGGGGTCCCCGTATGCAGGACATCGGCAAGCAGGACAAGGCTCTCATGTTCCGTTGGGGACACAAGATGGATACCGTCAGCCCCAGCGAACCGAAAATGCTGGTTCGTTCCGTATACTACGACGGACCGCAGCTGCAGATCGAAATGGACATGATGCTCCACGAACTGAGAGATCAGATTCAAGTACTCTATCACAGCTGGGGAACCAAACCGATTATTGAAGACCATAAGTGCACCGGCGTTATTTTCGAAAGCAAGGAAGGCCGTCAGGCTGTTCTGGCAAAGGTTGTTATCGATGCAACCGGTGACGGAGACCTTTACCGTCAGGCAGGCGTTCCTTACGAACACCTCTCCGATGACGCAACTCGTTCTCATGCCATTACCAATCCGTGGCGTGTAGGCGGCGTAGACAACGACTACCTGCTGGAGTGGAGAAAAGCTCATCCGGCAGAATGGAAGGCAGCCAATGCAGAACTGGCTAAGCTGGTAGGCTATCCGGCAACCATGCCGTCCTGGGACGAACCCTTCAACAACTGCCTCGTATTCAACAAGCACCTTGGCATGGACTGCGCCAACGTAGCAGACCTGACCAAGTGCGAACTGGACACCCGCGTTTCCATCCGTACCATCATCGACTACTGCAAGCAGGCAATTCCGGGCGCATACAGAAATATGTACCTGCTGGCTCTTGCTCCGCAGTCCGGCGTTCGCTGCAGCAACAGACTGATGGGTGAATACGTCATGACCCCGTACGACTGGGCATTCGCCACCGAACATGAAGATACCATCGCATGGCACTCCACCATCTGCCGCATCAACGACTGCGCTCCGGTGGAAATTCCGTACAGAGCCATCCTGCCCAAGGGCGTGGACAACCTGCTCTGCCCGGGCCGCCACCTCTCCGCAGACCCAGTATCCATCGACTGGCTGAACCTGATCCCGCAGTGCATCGGTACCGGTCAGGCTGCCGGTGTTGCCGCTGCCATCGCATGCGAAAAGGGAACCGGCGCTCACGACGTAGACATCAAGGCAGTTCAGAGCGTACTGGTAGACCAGAACGTTCCGCTTCCGAGAAACGACAAAGTCGACAAGTGCTACACCGAACTGGTGGAAGAATACAACCACGGTCTTTACACAGACCTGGCCAAGAAGGCAAGAGAGAACCCGGACGAATTCAACAAGTATCGTCAGGGCTAATCCCAAAGAAAACCAATCGAAAAGGACGCGTGACATCACGCGTCCTCTTTGAGATATAGGACAAAATGCGTTGGTGGCTAATCCCAGTCAACAGGGTATTGAGCGCTCTTGTGAAGCTCTCCCCAGACAATTGCATCGCCCCATTCCGACAAAGATTTTTCAAGTTTCTCTTTCGCATTCATCCGCCTGTA
>JAZUKP010000157.1:0-5603 GCA_045643345.1 Anaerovoracaceae bacterium
CAATCAGTGCTTCTTTAAGATCATTCTGCCCCAGGCAGCAAGACATTTCCTGCCCATCTACCGCAACGATGTGGTGTCTCTGATCAAGGAAACCTCCATCGTCGGCTACATTGCGGTTATGGACCTGACCAAGCGCTGCGACCTGGTAAGAAGCCGTACCTACGAGCCGTTCTTTGCGCTGATCGCCACCGCCATCTTCTACTTCGTAATGGAATTCGTGCTGACGACCATTATCAAGAAGATTGAGCACAGCCTTGACCCCACCCACAGATCCGAAGAAAAGGTTCTGAAGGGAATCGAGACCTGGGAATAGAGCTGAAGAAAATAAACTAATAAAATAAACAGCCTCTTCTGACAAAGCTCCGCGGCTTGTTAGTAGAAGCTGTTTTTATTATCTAATCTCTCCCTGACTGTTTTTGCTGGTTATTTCTCGATAAATAATCCTTATGCGTGAATGTTTCCGCCGCCTTCAACCTTCAGTTCCTGACCGGTGATCCATTTTGAATCCTCAGATGCAAGGAATACTATTGCCGGTGTAATATCTTCGTACGGATCTCCGGCTCTCTTCATAGGATTGGTTGCAAGAGAAGCCATTACATAGGATTTCATTTCATCTGAAAGATAATCCATGCTTGCCTGAACATTATCAGTAACTGCAGACGGAGCAACTGTATTTACTCTGATGCCGAACTGACCCCATTCTCTTGCAGCGACTCTAGTAAGTGCTCCGATTGCCGCCTTTGTGGATGCGTATGCTGCGTATCCTTCAAGTCCGAGATCGCCTGCCCCGGAGTTGAAATTAATGATGCTGGAATTCTTGTCTTTGAGATACGGATAGCAAAGCCTCATAAGATTCCAGGTTGCATAAAGGCCGCTTTGAATGGTGCTGTCAAGTTCTGCTGTTGTGTGTTCGAGGAAGCTGTGTGGGGAGCAAATGCTGACCGCATTATTTACAAGAACATCAATTGTCCCGAACTTTTCAACTGTTGCCTGAACAAGTTTTTCAAGATCTGCGTAATTGCAGATATCCATCGCCATATAAAGAACTTCTCCGCCAAGCTCTTCACATTCCTTTGCGGTTGCCGCAAGCTTGGATTCTGTTCTTGCGCAAATTGCTATTTTTGCGCCCTCCTGCACAAATCGTTTTGCCATCTGCTTGCCGAGACCGCTGCTGGCTCCGGTAATAATTGCTACTTTCCCATCAAGTTTACCCATAATTATATCTCCTTTCTAGATACCATGATTTTAAGAAAAATGGTATGAATGGTATATTAAAATTTTGCTATTTATATTAAAATATAATTGTAGATGGCAACAAAAAAAGCCTGCTTGTTTTATAAAAAAGGACAACTGATGAAAGAAAAATTCATAGAATATGAAAACATAAACAGCATGCTGAAAATTCTTACCATAGAGTCATTATCAGTAGTCAGGGACGGTGATATTGTCAGAGCGTGCAAATTTACAGAGTCTGGAGAATTCCAGGATTTTCAGCAGTACGCAATAAAGGAAGGCTACGAATACGCAAGATTAACATATCAATATTCCTGCGCCGCCTTTTATACATCGATTATTATGGGAAATACCCCTTTAAGCAGCGCTGTCAAGCTTATGTCCGAATTCACTGCTGTTAAATACAATACTTCCGAGGAATATATATCCGCGCTGCCGGAACTGCTTATGTCTTTTACAAAGCTTGCAGCGACGTATTCCAACACGCAATTCCGCAGCATTTACCTGAACAAAGCAGCTCAGTTCATCCAAGATAATATTTATGATACAATCGATCCGGTCGATTTATGCCGGTATTGCGGCTGCAGTATTTCTTACCTGAGGAACCTTTTCAAAGCGGAAACAAAACAAACCCTTAACGAATTTATTAACACATGCAAAATATCCAAAGCCTGCGAAATGCTGAAAAAGGGTTCAATGACCATTAATCAGATATCTGCACAGCTTGGTTTTTCTTCTGAAAGCTATTTTATTGTTCTTTTTAAAAAATATAAAGGAATGACACCCGGACAATATAAACAATTAGAAATCGACAGAAATGGAAAAGAAGGTCATGCTCATGCATGGTTTATTTTATAAAAAGCAGGTGTGATTTATGAAATATACGGAAATTAAGTTTACAGATGAGGGAATATACTATAGGTTCCCTTCGGAAAACAGCATAGAAAAAGATTATCAGGATCACTATGAGCTTGCAGTTAGCGGATGCTATGAAATGTTCAGTGAAATCGGCAGGAAACGTGCAGCGGGTGAAGATGTTTTTCCTTATCAATACAGCTCTGTTGGCGCATTTCTTCTGAAATTGGCGGAGGATCTTGCAAGAAGGCTGAATTTGACAGACAGTCTGAACGGGAAATGTGATGCACAATTTTTACAGACATTGTGGTTTGCCTGCGGAAACGGGGCGCAGATTGCAGAAAATCTGTCAAAAATGCAAGGCGTGAAATCTGTCACAGCCGGTTTTGTGGAGGGGGAAGAACGGGTCCCGTATCATTCCCTCACCGGCGAGGAAATATGCGGAAAGACGCCGGGACTGAAGGTTGTTTACGATGCTCTGTGTGTTTCTGCAGAAGATATTATTGAGGCGTTTCTCAAAAACCTGAAAGATATTACAGAAAACGAATCTTCGGACGATCCGACGCTTCCCTGCGGTATTTTTTATGATGGAGGTCTGAACTGCCATTGTATGGAAGCGAATAAAAAAATTGCGGAAATAAACGATGGTGCAAAGCATCCATTGCAAGTGACCGTGCAGTATTTCAAGAGTTTCTCCGAAACGTAGGATATTCTTTAGAAAAATGATTTAAAATGCTCCTTCAATCAAGGTGTGAAAGAATACGTACAAAAACCTGCCTTCGGGCAGGTTTTTTTGCAGCTTTTTGTAGATCCCCGAGGCTTTTTTAGGGGACGAAAATGTGTCACGCCCCCCAGAAGACTAAATTTTGTCTTGCTGGGGGGATTCATTTGCATTCAAACAGTACTGTTTTATCTCCAATAGGGAGTGGTTTCGCCGGTATCCGTCTGCCGGATTAAGCTTCCTTCGGTATCGAAGGTGTAGCAGAAAACGTTGCAGCTGCCGCCGATGGAATAGGCATTGGTATACGGCGAAAAGAGGGTCGTGGTGATGCTTTCCACGTTCCATTCCAGCTGCCCTTCGGTATTGACCGCCAAATCGCCGCCCAGGGAACCTTTCACGGAATAGAAGGCTCTGGGGTCGCCGCCTTCCGGATTGCAGATCAGCAGCATGGCTGTGTAGTTATCCCGGATAAGAGGCGTCAGTTCTTCACTGGAGATATTCCATCCGCCTTCCTTGGAACATATGTAATCGAGTATATTTGCGATTTCGTGCCGTCCGCCTTCATCCCGCTGTTTGGGAACTGCGTACGCGGAAAGGTAAATCTGTCC
The DNA here is from genome assembly GCA_045643345.1 of Anaerovoracaceae bacterium. Lineage (GTDB taxonomy): Bacteria > Bacillota > Clostridia > Peptostreptococcales > Anaerovoracaceae > RUG13409. The sequence goes on from JAZUKP010000157.1 coordinate 3,418, forward strand.
TGCAAATTCGGTCATATCCGTAATGTAGTAGTCCGTATTGTCCTCTTCATACGAGAAACTGTCGGTTAAGGTGCCGTCCCGATCCATCTTGCACAGAAGTGCGGTTTCTCCGTGAATCTGGTTCCAAAGCTGGATGATGTAGCCGTCTCCCAGCCGTGCCGCGTTTCGGATTCCGTAATTTCCCACTTCTGTTTTATGGAAGCTGCGTTCGTTTCCTGCAGAATCATAACAGCTGAGGCAGACAAACTTTAAATCGCCCCGGCTGATTACCGCCCAGGTACCGTCTCCGTTGGCAAGTATGGATGCAACGAATTCGTTATGGAATCCGTGGTCAAGGCGTTTCTGCCATTTTATGCTGCCGTTTTCATCCACAAGGGCAATCCAGCTGTACTGCGGGTCGGCGGAAGAAAACCATTCTCCGGATCCCCAGATTACCGTTCCTTCTTTTGTATGCGCATAATCGGATATGTAAAAATCCCGGAATTCCACGGTCCAAAGGATCTCTCCGTTCTGACAGCAGTGCAGCATGCTCTTTTCCAATACGTCAAAGCCCCGTTTTTCATCGGTCACGTACTGTGTATCTATGCGGAAGCTGATCCCTTTTCCCGAAACTGAGTTTTTAAAGAGGATTCCGTCCCAAAGAGCGGCAATTTCTTCCGGTGTCGGCTCGTGCTGGGAAATCTCCCGGCCGGGGACGGCCTGTTGGATCACATCCGCCGTCTTTCCGTACGAAAACTTTTTCTGTGTGATATCTCTGTAAACTGCTTTCACTTCTGATCTGCTGAGTCCCTCCGCCGAAAGTCCGTTCTCTTCAAAAAAGGCGACCGCATTATTGTATTCTTTGGATTCTGCCGCAGCTGCGGCGGCGGTGGAACCGATGATTACGATCAGTGCCAGGCAAGCTGCCAGCGCTTTTCCCCGAAATCTGCGGGGCGCTTTTTCCCTTCTTTCTGGGGGCATGCTCTGGCGGCTGTTTTCTAAAGCAAACATCGTTGCTTCTTTTACGTTTTTTTCATCAATTTGATTGATGATCTGAGAAACATCTTCTTTTTTCATGGAAGCAGCTCCTCCTTTCCCAGGTGTTGTTTCAGGGCTTTCCGGATGCGGGAAAGCCGGACCGAAATGTAATGATTGCTCTTGTGAAACAGTGCGGCAATTTCTTCCACCGAATCGGCATGCCAGTACCTGCGGATAAACATGATCCGGCTTTGCGGATCCAGCGTTTCCAGAAAAACGTTGATCGCATTTGCCAGATCCTTTGCCATCACTTCGTCTTCGACGGAGTATGATGCCGGAATACACTCTGCAATTTCATCCAGGGCGGCATCGTAATAACTGTTTCTTTTCTGCGCAGTATTCTCGTGATATTTCTTGAGCGCCAGGTTCCGGACAATGCGGCAGACGTAGCTTAAAAGCGGGTCCGGCCTCTGGGGCGGTATGGTGTTCCAGACGCCGAGATAGGCATCGTTTACGCATTCTTCGGCGTCCAGCCGGTTGTTCAGTATGTTGTCGGCGATTTTGCTGCAGACTGCGCCGTATTTATTTGACAGCTCAATGATTGCCCGGTCCGAGCGTTCAAAGAACAATTCTATGATTCTGCTGTCGTCCAATCCGTCACCTTCCTTTCTGCTTCACCCATATACTACGGTTTCGGCAGAATAAATCTCAACGCATATTAATTTTATCAAAAAAATATGTGTTTTTCCATTGACAATTATATCGGCCTGCGATATACTCTGGTCACGATATATCGGTGCACGATACATCGGCAGTCGAAAGGAATAAAAATATGAACGAAAGTATTGCGCTTACCGAATCTACGTATTACATCCTGCTGTCTTTGTATAAACCCCAGCATGGGTACGGTATTATGCAGCAGACGGAAGAATTGTCAGGGGGCAGAGTAAGGCTTGCCGCAGGCACTCTTTACGGGGCACTGAACTCCATGCTGGATAAAGCCTGGATTGTCCAGCTTCCCATAGAAGACGGAAGCCGGCAAAAAAGATATGAGCTTACGGACAAGGGGCTTAAGGTTCTTTTGGGGGAAATCGAAAGATTAAAAGAACTGGTCAAAAACGGGGATTTGATTACAGGAGGTCAGCAGTAATGGCGGAAAGAAAAACGGTATACAAATGGCTGTGGGTATGGAATTTCGAAAAAGAAGAGCGTTGGCTCAACGAAATGGC
>JAZUKP010000158.1:0-4651 GCA_045643345.1 Anaerovoracaceae bacterium
CGGACAGGGGCCTTAAGGTTCTTTTGGGAGAAATCGAAAGATTGAAAGAACTGGTCAAAAACGGGGAATTGATTACAGGAGGACAGCAGTAATGGCGGAAAGAAAAACGGTATATAAATGGCTGTGGGTATGGAATTTCGAAAAAGAAGAGCGCTGGCTTAACGAAATGGCTATGGACGGCTGGACGCTGTGCGGCGTGGGGTTCTGCAGATATGAATTTGAAAGAACGCAGCCCGGCGAATATATCATTCGTCTGGAGCTTCATCCTCGCGATGAAAGATACATAGAGTTTATGCACGATACCGGTGCCGAAGTCGCCGGCAGGATCTTTTGCTGGGTCTATTTCAGAAGAAAGAGCGAGCTCGGACCTTTCGATATATTCTCGGATATCGATTCGAAGATCGAACACCTGAACAAAATCGGCAGAATGCTCGGTGTTATCGGCGGTGCGAATCTGCTTATAGGGGTTATGAATTCTTTCAATTCCTCTGTCAGAATCGGCTGGGTAAACCTTCTTTGCGCAACCCTTCTGATGTATGCGCTCGGGCGGATCCACGGTAAAAAGGAAGCGCTGGAAAACGAAAGAGAACTCAGAGAATAATTACATATAAAAAGATTCGAAATCATCCGCTTTTCGGCGGATAGGGGGTATCAATAATGAGTCTTGAAGTATCACATTTACACAAAAAATACGGCAGCAAGGTTGTCGTAGACGATTTGAGTTTTACCATGGAGAAGCCGGGCGTTTACGCGCTGCTCGGCACCAACGGAGCCGGTAAAACAACATCCATCCGCATGATGCTCGGCATGCTGGCCCGTGACGGCGGAGAGGTCCTTTGGAACGGAAAACCTCTGAGCATCGATACTTGCAACGTGGGATATCTTGCCGAGGAAAGAGGGCTCTATCCGAAATACGGACTGATGGATCAGCTCATGTATTTTGCGTCCCTGCGCGGGGTACCGAAGAACGTTGCAAAGGAGCGCATACAGTCCCTTGCAAAGCGGTTGGAAGTCGAGGAATATCTTTATCCTCAGACGGTAAGCGCAGAGGCAGACCCTGCGGAGAAAAAGCGCACGCGTCTTTCGGCGGCGCAGAAAAAGGACAGAAAACCCAAACTGGCAGATCAGCTTTCCAAGGGAAATCAGCAGAAGATTCAGTTCATGACTGCTCTTTTGTCCGATCCCGAACTTATCGTGCTCGATGAGCCTCTTTCCGGCCTGGACCCGGTCAATATGGACCTTATCCGGGATGTTATCCGCGAAGAAATCAGCAAGGGAAAATATCTGATCATGTCCAGTCATCAGATGGCTACCGTAGAAGAATTCTGCACGGATCTGACGATTCTGGACCGTTCCAAAACGGTTCTTTCCGGCAATCTGAACGAGATTAAGAAAAGCTACGGAAGGGTCAATCTCAACCTGAAATGCGATTCCGATGCTTCTGCGCAGATTGCAGCTTGCGGCATTACGGTTCTTTCCGAAAAGGAAAACGAGTACCGGCTTAAGGTCGAGGGCGAAGCCCAGGCAAACAGACTTCTTGCAAAGCTGATAAGCGATGGAATTACGGTCATTACCTTTGACCTTCGGGAACCGTCGCTTCATGAAATATTCGTAGAGAAGGTTGGTGAGGGAAATGAAGATTAAAGAAATCTTTCAGGGCACCGGCCAGGTGTTTCGTTTTACCCTGACGCAGCTTCTGAAATCCAAGGCCAATATCATTACGCTCATTCTGGCTTTTCTTATTGCGCTGGCATCCGTTCCGGTTTCCAGCATCGGCGGGGGCAGTGCCGAACCTGCTGCGCCGCTGGAAATCTACGACTATGTTTTTGATACTGCCGATTACGAATCCTACGACCCGGAAAAACCTTTTGAAGATGATTTCGAAGAAGAGTTTTTCGATGCGGATGAATACAACGCACAGCTTGGTTTTTCCGTTTTCCTGATGATGCTCTGCGTATATTCCATCAGCTATATTGTCCGGGCTGTTATAGAGGAGAAGTCCTCAAAACTGGTGGACCTTTTGATGGTCAGCGTTAAGCCGGGCGCACTCATGCTGGGCAAGGTGTTGGCAGTGCTGCTGTTTGTTGTATTATACATGGCAGTTCTTTTGGGCGGCGTGCTGATCTCCATGACCGTAACGCCCATGTTTATGGAGGTGGGTTCCAACGGAGTGATTAACGCACTGGGTTCGATGAACCTTTCGCTGAAAGGCGTGCTGGTGGCATTGGTTACCGGAACAATCGGTTTCTTTGCTTTCGGAGTTCTTGCAGCACTGTCGGGGGCAGGCTGCTCCAACATGGAGGAAAGCGGCGGGGCCATGGGTACCTGCATGATCCTTATTATGGCGGGATACATGGCTTCGATATTTGTCAGCATGATATCGAGCGAAAGTGTGATTACCGCGTTCTGTCTGCTGCCGGTATTGTCGATGTTTGTTGCTCCGCTTCAATACATGAGCGGAAATATCGGGATCGGAATCGTTGCAGCATCCTGTGTCATTCAGCTCGCAGCAGCGGCTCTGCTTTTGTTCCTCGCTTCCAGAGTTTACAAAAATCTGATCATTTACAACGGAAAGCGTCTGGGAATAAAAGATATGCTTAAGATGGCTGGGGGAAAGGAGGCGCTGCAATGAGAGGACTTCGTGAAGTATTTACATTTACACTGAGGCAGCAGCTGCGGATAAAGTCTGTAAAGATCCTTACCATAGTCATTGCGCTGGTTCTTTTTGTTGCCCCTGTTGCGTCGATGGTCATTACGGAGCTCAACCGCGCTCCGGAAGAAATCATAGAAGATCTGCCGGAAGAAGATGCGGAAGATAATAAAGAGGATTTGCCGGACGATTACAATGCCGACGGCATCAACAGTATTTTCTGCTTCTGCGACAGATCCGGCGGATACGTTCCGGACCTTCCCGACGGAATGACGATTCCGGGGTGCGAGGATGCCGCGTTTAAACTTTGCGCCTCTTACGCCGAGGCAAAGGAACTTGCCAAAGGAAGAAACGATGCTTTGATCATTTCAATCAGACTGAGCCGTGCGCATCACTGCTACGAGGTCATCGCTGTTCTGCCGGAGGGCGCTGAGATCCCCGAAGAAAAATGCGGATATGTTGCGGACTGCATGCTTTCAGCTTTTGGCGACGTATTGATTGCAACGGCTGAAGCCGATCCGGAAATCGCGGAGCTTCTGGCAGAAGAATACAATATGGTGATTCCTTCTCACAGCGGGTCGGAGGAAATAATGACGCCGGAAGAAATGCTCAAGGAGGTAGTTCTCGAAATCATAACGATGGTTCTTCCGTACCTGAACATTATGCTGGTTTATTTCCTGGTGCTTTATTATGGCCAGAGCGTGGCGAATTCGGTCATTCTGGAAAAGACCTCCAAACTTATGGACACTTTCCTGATTGCCGTAAAGCCGAAGGCGATGATATTCGGAAAGGTCCTTGCCACATGGACGGCGGCACTCATACAGTTCATCACGTGGGTGGCTGCCGGAATTGCCGGCTTCGGCATCGGCGCCTGGGCGGTAAAACTGATCAATCCGGATTCTCCGATGGTTCTGCTGAAGGTGTTCGATTTGCTTAAGATGGTAAGCGATTTCTTCTCTCCGGGAAATGTGATCGTAGCAATATTACTTATAATAGGGGGCTTTTTCCTCTATTGCTGCATGGCGGCAATTGCCGGGTCCTTTGCATCCAAACCGGAAGAACTGTCTTCCACGATTGCGATTTTTACGCTCACGCTCGTAATCAGCTTTTTTATAACGTTAAAGGTTGGATTTATCGATCACGACATGGGAACCGGTGCTGCGTGGTTTGACTTCGTTCCGTTCACGGCAACGCTGATCACTCCCAGCAGAATGCTTTTGGGCAATATCAGCCTGACAACGGGTCTGCTTTCGCTTCTGAGCACCTTTGCATTGTCGGTTTTGTTCATACTGATCGCAGGAAAGACGTATTCGATGATGTCCTTATACAAAGGAAAGCTTCCGTCGATTAAAGAAATACTGGTTATGGTCAAAGGGTAATTTGATTTGCCGATCTTGACGGTGGTTTCGTGACGAAAATGCTCATAGATAACCCGTAAGTCGAAATTTAGGATATTACGATTTTTTGAAAATGCTCATAAAAAACAAAGAAATGGGGATTTATGAGCACTTCGGAAGAGATTTCGTGCTCATATATTGCGGCTTCGGTTGAATATATGAGCAGTGTGATGCCGAAAAACCAAAATAAAACTTAAAAAAGCGCTCATAAATCTGTGAAGTGAAAAGATTTATGAGCATTTTTCTTTTTTTGACTTTTATCTTCTGCTCATAAACGCCGGTTTTCGCGGCGAATATGAGCATTTTATTCTCGTCCTGTTATTTCCGCACGCAGTCCCGGGTGATTTCTGCCAGCGAGGACACGCCGCACATGCGCATGGTGTCGTCCAGTTCGCTGCGCAGTTTTTCGGTCAGGATGCGTACGCCTTCTTCTGCGCCGCCGTACACCGCGGTGATGTAGGGCCGGCCGATGAGTACCGCGCCCCCACCCAGGGCCAGGGCTTTAAACACGTCCAGACCGCTGCGGATGCCGCCGTCCACGAAAATCTTCAGACCGCTGCCCTGCAGGGCGTCTGCGATTTCCGGCAGTACGTCCGCCGTGGCC
>JAZUKP010000159.1:0-12232 GCA_045643345.1 Anaerovoracaceae bacterium
TACGTTTGCGCCGGTAATCTTTTCGAATGCCCGCAGCACGGCTTTATTGTAAAACGTTCCGCCCTGCACCACGATGTTGCATCCCAGCTGCCTGGCATCTGCCAGCTTAATTACTTTAAACAAGGCGTTTTTAATCACCGAATAGGCAAGGCCTGCCGAAATATCCGAAACCGGAGCACCTTCTTTTTGTGCCTGCTTTACGTTGGAATTCATAAAGACCGTGCAGCGCGTGCCCAGATCGATGGGCGATTTTGCAAACAGTGCTTCCTCTGCGAATTCCTGCACGGTAAGCCCCATGGACTCCGCAAAATTTTCGATGAACGACCCGCATCCCGAAGAGCAGGCTTCATTCAGCACCACCGTGTCTACGATGCCGTCCTTCAGGCGGATGTATTTCATATCCTGACCGCCGATATCCAGCACGCAGTCCACGCGGGGATTGAAAAACGCTGCGGCTGTGGTATGGCAGACGGTCTCCACTTCGCCCTCATCCAACTGAAAGGCCGCTTTCAGCAAAGCCTCTCCGTACCCGGTGGAGCAGGACCGGGCAATTTTCGCATCGGCCGGCATGGCAGCAAAAAGCTGGGCAAGTGCCTCCTTTGCGGTTTTTACCGGGTCGCCCCTGTTGTTCGAATAAGTGTAATACAAAAGCTCGCCCCGGCTTCCGATCAAAGCAAGCTTTGTGGTTGTTGACCCGGCATCAATGCCCAGGAAACAATCTCCGGAATACTCCGAAAGATTTCCTTTCGTTACCGCCGCCCTCTGATGTCTGCAGAGAAAATCCTGATATTCGTTTTCCGATTCAAATAAAGGTTCGAGCCTTTTGATTTCCAGATCCAGTTTAATTCCGGTTTCCAGTTTTTCAATCAGGGCGCCGATGTTATATTCCGCTCCGTTTTGCTGCAGGGCGGCTCCTTTTGCCGCAAAAAGATGAGAATCCTCCGGATCTACGATATTTTCCACTGTCAGTCCAAGGGTACGGATAAATGCGGCCTTCAGCTCCGACAGATAGTGGAGCGGTCCTCCGAGAAAGGCAATACAGCCCTGGATCGGTTTGCCGCAGGCCAGTCCGGAAATTGTCTGATTCACCACGGATTGAAAAATGGAAGCGGCAAGATCGTCTTTGGAAACACCGTCATTGATTAACGGCTGAATATCCGTTTTTGCAAAGACTCCGCACCTTGCCGCGATGGTATATAACTGCCTGTAGTTTTTCGCAGCTTCATTTAAGCCCTGCGCATCCGTCTGCAGCAAGGCAGCCATTTGATCGATAAAAGAGCCGGTGCCGCCGGCGCAGACGCCGTTCATCCGTTCGTCCAGCCCATCTTTAAAATAGATGATTTTTGCGTCTTCCCCGCCGAGCTCGATGGCAACGTCTGTCTGCGGATAATACTGTTCGATGGTCTGCGCTACGGCCACAACCTCCTGCACAAAGGGTATGCCGGTGGCCTTTGCCAGACTGATTGCCCCGGAGCCCGTAATATGAATGTCTAAATTGCAGTCTCCCAAACGCGCTCTGGCCTCTGTCAATAATTCTGCCAGCGTTTTCTGCGTATGCGCGTGGTGACGCCTGTACTCACCAAAAATTACTTTATTATCGGCATCCAGAACAACCAGCTTTACGGTCGTGGAGCCGATATCGATTCCTGCTTGAAACATGCTTCCGTTATTTGTATGGAATTTGGATAAATTCGCAAACAAAAAACCTTTCTTAAAGATTGTGAAGACTAAATATCTTCTGTATATCCTGTAATTTTACCACCAACACCCACCAAAATGGAAGAAAACACCGAAATAAAATTGAGTCTGCCCCCAATCGAAAAAATCGCGTATCCTATGCATTATTTTATTGTATAATATTCGATAAATGGCATATCTACATTCCGCAATGGATGCGGTGGAAGAACTTTTTTCGAAAAGAAAGACGGTTTAAGCAATCGGCTGGTTTGTTGGGAGACCCTTTATGAAAGATTGGAACGAAATAACGGTTATGCTGAAAATGCCCAAAGATGAGGCGATTCGGCAGCTTTCCCGGGCGGGATACACGGAGGAATGCAGCTACCGGATTCACGATTATTATTACATCTCCGAGACTGCCGATCTGGGCCGGGATACGCTGACCCTGCTGAACGAGATGGTGCTGATCCGGGTGTTTGACGACGCGGTAAAGCTGACCGTAAAGCATAAAGTTTACGGTCCCGACGGAGAAATTCTCTCCCAATCCAACACGGACCTTCCGGTTCCGGATTTTGCGCAGGCGGAGGAATTTTTGTCCGCGCTGGGATACAAAAGGCTGATGGAAATCCGGGATGACGCCTGCATCATGAAAAAAGACGGGCTGGGCGTTGTCATCGAAGACGTAAACGAAGGAACCTGGCTGATGCTGGAAATCGAAGAAAACGAACAGTATCCGGAGATTGATCTTCTGAAGAAAAAGCTGGATGAAACCGGCCTGATTTACGATGCCGGCGATTATTTTGTCAAAAAAGCACAGCTGGTTTTCGAACAGGTGGGTGAAAAATAGGATATATTTATTTCATTCTGTGAAAATAATAGCGATATAGATTTTATTTTTCATCATTTACGCGTGTTTTTGATGGTTTTAGAGTGAAAAATAGGACATACCCTAAATATTATATAGTTTGACTGAAATATGAGGCCCTGAAGCATTGAAGCTCGCTGGCAAGAGTGAAAAGCGGTCTTTAAGTATAAAAAATGACTGGACGATTTCTCGCCCAGCCACTTTGAGTTTTTATTTCAGAATGGAAGATAAATATCTGCCATCAAAATCTTTGCCCCAGCCATTCCGCTCTTTAGAGGAAGAGAACAACACCTTGGAATAGTCTGGTAAAGATATACCATTCTTTTTGAGTATGGCTTCGGACTCTTCAATTAAACGAATGGATTCTTTTCCGTCTCCAATCACAGATCCTTCGTAAACCATAGCCATATCATACGGTTTATTTAGCATGTAGTTTATCTCATCTGAAGAATCGTCTTCCATTCCGTCGGTGATACCGTTATACAGTTCCTTAAGCATCTCAAAGTCGCTAATGCAAATCTCTTTGTAATTGGGTAACAAAACCCACTTTTATTTCTTCTATTTCCTTTAACGACTCTTCTATATCCTCTTTGCTTTCGACGTGAACATAAAATGTTTGATTACGAATCATCATATACAGGTCATCCCTATAGTCTTCTAAAGGATCCTCATATAACTCCCAATATAGTGTCTGTTTAAACGCCTCTAAATTATCATAATCTTTGAGTACTTCTTCAAGCTCCTCAGGAGTATACTCTTTAATTTGCTCATCAACGCTAGCCCATGCTTCATCTGAGGCTTGTTTCTGAACTGACAGCTCCCAGGCTTCACCATCGAATAGATATTTATCTATGACTGCTTCAGTTGCATCGTTAATCTCGTCAAAATCGGCCTTTGGATTATCCAGACTAACCCTTAATATTTCAATACATTTATTGATGCAGTCAAGCGCCTCCATGCAAACGCCAAGATTTGATCCCATGATTTTGCTCCTCCAAAAAATATGACATTCATCTATAAATCATTATATTATAGCACTATTATATTAGCTGCGTCGAACTTAAGTCCAGAATTTTTGATAGCCGATAAAACATATTTAACACTTGAAAGAGCGGTTTTCCATTCAGGTGCCTCCATCTTAACGATCGTCTGCAAATTTTTATGCGTCAGCAGAACATTATTGGGACTCTCTTTTTTGTACCATTATTGGTCGGGTGCTTGGTATATCATGTCTCAGTAAGCAAATCTCATAATATAAGGAGGACGAGAATATGAACAGACAAAGAAAAGTCTATTCAAAACTAATCTTGGAACCCATTTGGTCATACAGATACAATAAGGGACTGCTTGACCCAAATACCGACTATCAAGTCATCGGTTTCGGAAGGCTCTTTGGGATTATCAAGGAAAAGGTAGAAGATTATCAATTAAGGCACTTAAAGCTTGGAAAGGTCAAGTATGTTGGGAAACGCTTTGATAATGGCAGCTTTTCCATTGAGGGGATCTCAAATGATGTTGCCTGGCAGCTGGATAGATATCTTGCAGTACTGATAAGGGACTATCTCCGTTTTCATATTAAAGAATCACCGGCCATCGGAAACTGCATACTTCGTGACAACCCGGAAGGGATTCCATATGAGAATTTCTTTCTTGGCCGCAATATAGGCGATGTTGATTACGGCAAAAGATGGAGGGACCTGGTGAATAGGACCGCAGATGAATTTGACGAAATAAGGATTCTTCTTGAAGCGGATTCGTCATCTCAGAAAGATAATGAAGAGCTGCAAAATAAGGTTGATGCTGCGTTTAAGGATTTAGCATATATTTACTGCGACCTTAACTGGTAGTGCGGGATAGGTACCGGAAATGCCGCATGTGCTGTGCTATAAATAAGAAAAAGTTGATTAAGGCAAAACGAAAGGGAAACAGAATGCAGTTTTACAAGTATACCGGAATCATCGAAAACGAAAGCTTCCTTGCAGATAATGAGGTCCGGGAAAGAGCTAGAAAAAACACCCAGAATTTATCTATGAAGACTTCTGATTTTAATGAACATAATGCGGAAGACGGTTTTTTCTTCATCCGAAATATTACGGGAAACGAGATCGAAATTGGAGCGATCATTACAAATCCGAAATCTTTTGAAAAGAGATTAAAACGGTATCTGGATGATCTTCAACTTCAGATCACTGATGGAAGATTCGAAGAAACAACACTCCAGACCATAGGGAATATGCTTTCCAACGCCTGCCGCGCCGGTTTTATTAACGACGACGATGAGGTTTTAGAGCAGTTCGAACTGGACGAACTCGGGTACCGGCGTAATGGGAATTTTGGCGAGAATATTCTGCGCGGAAACGAAAAAGAAAAACTTTATGCCGTCGCCAAGAAGTATTTAATGCAAGAGACCTTTATTCCTGAGCTGGAAAGAATCTACACGCCGAAAAAAACTTTAATGGCCACAGGTCATCCGGTGCATTACATATTCGAGGTGGACAACCGGGACATGCGCAAAGAAGCGTACCGGACGCTCCTTTCAGCTCTTCACGAAAACGGTCGCCTTGAAAACAGAAGGTACTGCTATACCGATATTACCGCTTCTTCCGAAGTTCCGCCGCGCATTTTCGACCTTTTATATAAAGCCAATATCGGCGGCAGCGTGGTAATACGATTTGAAATGAAGGAAGAGCTGGAAGGCTCCTATGCCAGCAGTTTCCGCGAAAACATCCGTATTGTTTCCGCTGTGGCAGAAAAGTATAGAAATAAAGTCCTGACAATTATCTGCTTCCCCCGGTCCTGCACGAAGTTCAAGGAAGCCCTTTTTGCGGAAATCCGGAATATTTGTTTCTACGAAATCCGCGAAGACCAGGTAACGGGAGACCCTGCCCGGACATATCTGAAAAATCTTGCCAAAGAGAACAAAATCCGGGCAGACAAAAAGCTTTTAGAGCTGGTGGAAGATGGCTCCTGCTATCTTTCCACCGAGCTGAATGAACTCTTCTCGGGATGGTATGACAAGAAGCTCCGTTCATCCGTGTATCCGCAGTACAAGGATTTTTGCAGGGCAGAAGTGCAGGAACAGAAAGCGAAGCCCCAGGGGAATGCGTACAAGGAACTGGATGACATGATTGGTCTGACGGAGGCAAAGAAAGTCATTAAGCAGGCTGTAGATTATTTCAAGGCACAGAAGCTTTTCCGGGAAAACGGAATGAAGGAGGATCATCCCACCATGCACATGGTCTTTATGGGGAATCCAGGCACTGCCAAGACTACAACCGCCCGCTTATTTGCGGATATCATGCGGGAAAACGGTCTTCTGAGCAAAGGACATCTGGTGGAGGTTGGCCGCGCGGATTTAGTCGGTCAGTACGTGGGCCAGACCGCACCGAAAGTAAAAAGCTGCATAAAAAGAGCAATCGGCGGCTGCCTGTTCATCGATGAGGCATATAGCCTTGTCGACGATCGGGACGGACTGTATGGCGATGAAGCAATCAACACCCTGGTTCAGGAGATGGAAAACCACCGTGATGACCTGGTCATCATCTTCGCAGGTTATCCGAATAAAATGCAGAAGTTCCTGGATAAGAATCCTGGTCTTCGCTCTCGGATTGCCTTCAACGTAAACTTTGCAGATTATAACCCTAGTGAACTTTCCGAAATTGCCGAGCACATTGCAAAAGAAAAAGGCCTTAGTTTTACCCCCGGGGCCAAAGAAAAACTTTCGGCCGCTTTCTCTGAGGCTATCCATGATAAGGACTTTGGCAACGGACGCTATGTTCGTAATGTCATCGAAAAAGCCCGCATGGCGCAGGCATCACGCCTGGTAAGACTTCCTTTCGAGAAAGTTACAAGAGATGTGCTCAGCACCATCATGGAAGAGGATATCGAAATACCTGAAAAGGTATGCACCGCAGTAAAACACCCCATCGGATTTTGCGCATAAAGGAGGAAAAAATGCAGGGAATTATACCAATTGTAATTGAACAGACCGCAGGCGGCGAACGCGCCTGCGACATCTATTCCAGACTCTTAAAAGATAGAATCGTATTTGTAGATGAAGAAATTACAGACAGCCTGGCCAGCAGAGTGGTCGCACAGCTTTTATATCTGGAAGCGGAAGACCCGGACAAAGACATCAGCATGTATATTTGTAGTCCCGGTGGATCTGTATCAGCGGGTTTTGCAATTGCCGATACCATGCAGCTGATTAAACCGAACGTTTCAACCATCTGCGTTGGCATGGCAGCCTCCATGGCGGCATTTCTTCTTAGCTGCGGAACAAATGGTAAACGCTACGTACTGCCAAATTCGGAAGTCTTAATTCACCAGCCCTTAGGCGGTGCTTCCGGCCAGGCAACCGATATTAAGATTGCGGCGGATCATATTCAGAAGCTTCGTGAAAGACTGAACCGCATTCTTGCGGCCAATACAGGACAGAGTCTGGAAAAGATTGCGGAGGATACCGAAAGAGACAATTATCTTACTGCCGAAGAAGCCGTAGCTTACGGTCTCGCAGACAAAGTCCTCAGAAAGGAGTAAACAGTGAAAACAGCAACAAACATCATCAAGGATACTATTCTGTTTCAGCAAAACCACCCTGCGCTTTCAACCGGATTCCCGTCTATCGATTGTCATGAGGATTTTCTTTATATCGGGAAGCTGACGCTTCTTGCTGGACGTCCAGGCATGGGAAAAAGTCTCTTTGCCATTAATCTTGCTGCAAGGATTGCATCCCAGGGCTATGAAGTGGTCTATGTTTCAGCAAAAGAGCCGAAGGGAATAATTACGCAGCGTCTTATGAAGGCAGAGTGCCTTTATAACAATGCGATGGACAGGATTTATATCGTGGAAGACACTGCCTACGGACCGTACGGAACTCGCGAAATGATGGAGACCGTTCACAGAGACTGCCCGGATGCCAAACTGATTGTGCTGGATGGGCTGGAACTGACAACAGTGCAGTGGCTCTCGGATGCTTTCTCCAATGCGGCGGTTTTAGTGTTAGCGGATGCAGGATCTGAAGCAAAAAACTCTGTAATTAAGGTTGAAGACATCGATCATATTGAAGATCTCTGGCCGTATTTTACATCGATTTTCTCCGTTTACAGAGACGATTACTATAGTTTCGATGAGCCGAACAACATTTTACGGCTTTATAACATTAAAAGCCGCACAAGCAATTATTCGTATTCGTTCTACGCCGACCGCTATTCCGTAAAGGAAATTCAGGCTGATGAGGAGGACGACGAAAACGATATCTGGGAAGAATGCGGGGAGGAGCTTCCGGGTTATGATGAAGGCTCCTGCGGAGAATCGCTCTTCTGGAAATTCGAAGACGGTGTATTAACAATTTCCGGATTGGGGCCAATGGAAAATTACGATTATAAAACGAAAAACTATGCCCCTTGGTTTTATCTAAGAGATGAAATAGAAAAGGTTGTAGTGGACGAAGGGATCACATCTATCGGATGCTGTGCGTTCTATCATTTATTTAACTGCAGCTCCGTTTCAATCCCGGCATCCGTGAAAACCGTTGAGGCTTACGCATTTTCCCACGCGGACAGCCTTATATCGGCCGGCCCCTTAGGTGGAGGTTATGACTACGAATATGCATGGGAAGATGAAATACCGGCGTTTGCTTTCTCCGGGCTTTACGGTCTGGAGCAGCTGACAATCAAGGACGGTATTAAAAAGCTTGGACGTTCCGCTGCGTCCTGGTGTACCTCGCTGGAAGATGTACAGCTCCCGGAATCATTGGAAGAAATCCAAGGAAACGCTTTTGGCCACTGCTACTCATTAAGCGAAGTACCTATCCCAAAGGACTGCATTGTGGCAGCGGATTCGTTTAATAATACCTTGTTAGAAGAGGAATAGAAAAAAAGGAAAGAGAAAAATGAAGTCAACATCAACTGAAAAAAATACTTTATGGAAAAGATTAGAAATTACATCGGCGGGCGGCATGTGTCATTTGCATTTTCAATTTAATTTTCCCTCTGAGGATAAAGTGGCGCATCAGGGCGAATACCAGGCTTTGACTCTTCTGATGTATACCGCATTTCGGGAGATTTATCAAAAAATGGGTCTGAATACTTTTCAAGATAAAGACCACTACGAGCTCTCATACACTGATAATTTCGGAGGTTTTCACTTCAGCATCAGGTGGGCCTATGCATACAATGCGGAGGAAGCTCTTGCAGTTGCCAAACAGGCACTCGATTATGCGCTTTTATTCGATGTGAATACCCATGTCTATGAAAATGCGGAAATGAAAGCTTTGGTCGAAGAGAATATTGAAGGAGCAAAGGACTTTGCTGAAGAAATCAGAAAAGACATTTTTGATGAACAGCGCTATGAATTTGAAAAAGACTACTATTCGCCGTTCGATTAAGTGTTTATAGCAACGAAATACTACCATTAAATCAGGAGATAACATATGAAGAAAAATAAGATTATCGTCTGCGGAAGCAGAACTTTTAACGACTATGCCCTGATGCAGCGTGTCCTGGATTCGATTCTCGCGTCCTTCGAAGACCCGGTCGAAATTATTTCCGGCCATGCAGAAGGCGCCGATAAACTCTCGGAACGATATGCAAAAGAGCATGATATCCTCTGTGCAGTTTTCCCGGCGCAGTGGGAAAAGTATGGCAAGAAAGCCGGCCCCATTCGAAACAGTCAGATGCTGGACTACGCAATGAGCGAAGATTCGGCAGATGCAATGGTTGTGGCCTTTTGGGATGGGAACAGCCGAGGAACGGCAGACACGCTTCGCAAAGCACAGCAGCTGAAGGTAAAGACCGTCGTGTGTATCTATAAAGATGGCAATGAAAATCCCAATATAGTTGAGTATGTATATAAAAAAATTGAAGATCTGTAATGAAATTAAGCCGGTTTATGGCCTTCAAATTCTTGGAATTGATAGGGTCAATGCGCCAAGGCTTGTTACCATCCTTCCAAAAAACAGGGAGGGGCTGAAGAATATTAATCATATTATGACCTTGGGATGCACAAAAGAAATCGAAGGTAAGAAATTGCCTTGCGTGTCATACGAAGATATTCTTAGCAATCGAGAGGGTGTCCTAATTGGACTTGAATGCATGCAGCCAGATCTTTATCAAGTCTTTTCGGATGATGAGAAGGATCACGAGGGAGAAAAATTGAATGCCCTTCTTGCCGACACATATTCTATTGCTGATTATGTTGAAATAAAGCCGTGGAGATTTTATATCGATGTACTGGGTGAGTTTTCAAAGCACAAATCCGATATGTTCGGGAATGCAGAGACGATAATAAAGGTTCTCTTAAATGAGCTGGCTTTTGCGCTGAAAAAAGAGAACATACTTCCTGTTGCCGCAGATGATGCATTGGAATTCTTAACTTCCCGTGAAATCCTTGCTGATTATATCTTCCCGCAAAACCGGAGGAATCTTTTAGGTCCATATCCGGATCTTGCCAGGGAGCTGGTTTTAAGCAATCCTATTGCGCTTGCAGCGATGATTGACGATGATATATCGCAATGTTTGAAAGAGAATGGAGGATAAAATGTCTGCAAATGCAATCATATTCAAACGAGACGACATTATTCTGCTTGGTAAACGTCCGGCTCTGGTTCTTTCGGATGTGACGGAAAACGGTGAAAATGATATCCTCAGTGTGGTTTCAATGCTGGATACCGGGAACCTTAGCCTGTGGGCCCAGAATCCGGTTCCCGCCGAACCATATGAAGAGACTTTTGATTATCGATATAAGGTTTTAAAGGCAATATCGGATTTTCTAAGGGGGACACTTATAGAGGAAGAGCTGACAAAGAAACTGGGAACCATAATGATTATCGATTTAAAGCGCGAGCTCGGAATCGGGCCGGAAGAGAAACTAAAGCAGGAATATTTTCTAGGCTGAGAAAGCAGGACAGGAAAAAATGATTCAATCTACATACACAAAAGAGGAAACCTTATCTTTTATAGACTATCTCTTAAAAAAGGAGCATGTCATCCTGGATGACCAGTGTTTTTCCTTCCGATCGCTTTTTAATTCGTGGACGGAAACAACCTATCATCTGGCAAAAGAAATGCTGGATATGATTCGCGAAGCGGGGTGTGCTTCGAAAGCCTATTCCCGAATTGCACATGAATCTGCGAAAAATAACAGTCTTTGGAAGACCTTTCCGGAAGGCGGCTACATGTTTACAGAGGATTGGGAAGAGTACAAATGCACACACCCCTCTCCGCTTCCGCCGCATATACAAAAATGGGAGAAACACGGGAATTTCCTTGCATCCAGATCCATCGTTGCAGATTTATTTCCGACAGAGTATCTCATCTTTTTACATCGTTTTGAAAGCCCGGATGACCAAAAAATAACTGTATCTAAAATTCATGTACCACTTGCCGGAAGCAGTTACCGCGAGTATCAATATACAAAAAGGAAAATTGAAAACAGAGAAAGCAAGATTAGTCAGGCAATCGGGGAAAACCCTCAGCGAATGGTCTTGTCCGTTTCATCCAGAGAATCCGGAATAAAAATTAGCGATTTTGTTCCATTGGCAAAGTTTATCTGCCAGACCTTTCATGTAGAGCAGGTTTGCCTGGAAGACCGTAATGATACAAACATAATTGTAGTAAATAAATCGATATTACTTTAGGAGAAGCCATGGATAATCTTTTTGAAATTAAGCGTATCGGCACCGCAGGTGCATATAATTCCGCGCGATATAAAAAGGCTGCGGCAGAGAAGAAGAATAAACCTTTTCTAATAAGTTACGATGAAGAAATTTTTCCGGAGGTGAAGATGATTGCTGCCGCATTACTCCTCTGCGAGACACTGGGTGTGCAAGTTGTCTGTATTGCAGATCGTCACAAGGATGAAGTAACGGAAATCACATATAAAGGAAGTGCCGAAAATGAGCTGGTTTAACGGAGAATACGAAGAAACAAAAGAAGAATTCGAGAATCGGTATCCGGTAAAGATTTGTAAGGGTCTTTGCTTTAATGAAGACCATACAAAAATGGCATTGATAAACTCATTTCCGGAAGGAAATGCGTTATTTGTGTTGGCGGACCCCCATGCTGAGGATGAAGATGCCGAAACGGTGTTCTATCACGTTTTTATGGGTGCAGATGCGTCCAAAGCCGCCGATACGGTAAAACGCTTTGTGGAAAGTGATGCCGCCAAGGAACCGGAAAACTTCGAGCTTATGCGGGAAGGCCCTGAAGGGTTTTTCATGTACGCATACGGTCATATCTGTTTACCTCTATTAGATAAGCAAGATGCCCTCCGAAAACTTCTTCCGGAAGATCTGCAGGAAAAAAATGATGTTTTTGTATTGCCGCTCAAAAGGCACCTCTACCGCTGCCCGGTATGCGGCATGCGTTCACTGCTATATCGCGGCATGTTTGAAATTTGTCCGCAGTGCGGATGGGAGGACGAAGGCATAGACGATGAGGACGAAGAGCCCTGTTTTTGTCCCAACGGGGAATATACAATCCGGGAATACCGAGAAGAAGTCTATCTTCCGCTAAAAAAAGCGAATCCCGGCTATCGTTGGAGTGATAGCTTTGAAGAAGAATAAACTTTACGTTGAATGAAAAACTAAACATCGATTGAAATATCCTTCAATAACATAGGCCCGACTTTTGGGGTCAAAAACGGCCTTTTAAACGATGTATTCCCGCCGTTCTGATGATATACTAATCG
>JAZUKP010000160.1:0-4603 GCA_045643345.1 Anaerovoracaceae bacterium
ACAATTACGTGCGGAGCAAAGAGGACCTGCTGGCCCGGATTGCCCTGGAAGACTGGCAAAAGGCGGCACAGCGCATTCGGGAGAAGATTTCCCCGGATACGGATTTTACCGACGGTATGCTGGAGATTTACAGGGAGATTACGGAATTCAGGAATATGTATACTTCCATGTTTTCGCTGTATTCCGCCCAAGGCGGTTCCGGAGGGACTGTGGCGGCTTATCATCCCCAGCTGCACAAGGAAGTCTGCGGCTTTATCGAGCCTCTGTTGCCTGTTCTTGCGGAGGATAAAAAGTCTGCGGTGCTGCCCGTGCTGGGAGAGCTGATTCTTTCCTGTGCCACCCACAGCGAGATCAACGAAGAAAAGTTAAAAGCATTTTTATCGATGTTCTGTATAGGAGGTAAAAAATGAGTAGTTTTAAAGATTTGAGAGTGGTAGACAATTTCTATCAGACTTCGCTGTTCTTCCCCATGCCCACGGTTCTGGTCAGCACCCTGGCAGAGGACGGCTCCACATCCATCGGACCCTACAGCCTGGTACAGCCTTATTACATTGCAGGCAAGGATTATTACGCCATGCTGCTGAACTGCCGGAACTCTTCCAACACCGCCCAGCATCTGCTTCGAAACGGCAAGTGCGCCTTAAACTTTGTGGAAGACAGCAAGAAGACCTTTAAGGAAATCGTGCGTCTCGGCTGGCCGGGAGATACCCCGGCGGAAAAGATGAAGGACTGCACGTTCCAGCTGGAAGAGGGCCTGATGTCGGAAGCCCATCCGGATGAAAAGTTCCCCAAGGTAATCAAGGATGCGGTGCAGGTAATCGAATGCACCTGGATGCGGGAACTGGACAATGCCCAGGATGACAAGCCCGGCGAACTCAACGGTTATCCCGGACCTTACCACGATTTCAACGGTATTACCTCCGAATTCGGTTCCACCTTTATTCTGCGTATCGACAAGATTCTGATGAAGGAAAAGTATTACAACGCCATTATCAACGGAGTAAAATCCAAAGATTTCCCCCATCTGCCCGTGGACTACGGTTATCGTGACAGCAAGAACTTCTGGTATATACGTCACAGCAGAGCGATTCCGGAAATTCTGCCCATCCGCGCTACCACCATTTCCAGCGTGCGTTATGCAGCAGACCGCATCGATGACAAGATCAAGTTTACCGACGAAGCCTGCGCCAAGCTGGTCAACGTGCCTCGTATTTTCCTGCCCACAGCCCTGAAAGGCTGCATTGAATGGGCCCGGGAGCACGGCGTAACGGAGATTACCGCAGAGCACATGGATATTATCAACGACAAGCGTTCTAAGGAAAAGAACAAGTAAAGGAGAAAGACCGTGAACAAGAAAGAAGCGAAGGCTCTGTCCGCAGAGCGTGCAAAGCTGTTCCGGGATCAGGCCAATTTCCGCAGAACCGAAAGAGTGCCGCACTTCGCCAGCGCGGTTACCTGGAAGGTCTTTGATGCGGGCTACACCCTGGACCGGGCACTGACCGATCATGACGTTATGGAAAAGTGCGTCCGGCACTTCCTGGAGACGTATTATGTGGACGGTCTGATCGATACAGGCATCCGCAACCAGTTTGAGGTCATGCAGGAATTTGGTTCCGACGGCTACTACTATTACACACCGGACGTGGTGGGCATTCACGACCACGCATTCTGCACCGTTGACACCATGATGGAGTATCTGGACGACCCGGTAAAGTATGCCTGGACCAAGCTGCTCCCTGAAAAATACGGCAAAGACTGGGCAAACAAGAGCCTGGATACCTGGAAGAAGACCTTTAAGGCCTACAATTCCTACACCTTTTTCGTGATTCACATGGCCGGAGTGTCCGGGGAATACGGTATTCCGGTAACTGCCCCCAACAATCCTTCCAAGGGCGCCATCGATTTCGGCATCGAAGCACTGGAAGCCAATATTCTGGGCATTAAACAGCTGTCCGTTGCTCTGCGCAGAAATGCGGACCGGATTGAAGAATTCTGCAGAAAATTCGACGCGGAGCACATCGATCCGGTGGTGGAAAAAGCTCTGGCCTCCGACGGTCAGAACCCCAAATACTGCTGGGATGCTTCTCTGATGATGCTAGCCCACAATATTCTAAGCCCTGCGCAGTTCGAGCGTTTCTATTATCCTTCTTTAAAGAAGCTTTACGATGCATACGAAAGCAAAGGCATGAACGCCCGCATCTTTACCGAAGGCAGAACCCTGGGCTTTAAGGATTATTTCAGCGATTACAAGAAGGGCACGCTGACCTTCCATCTGGAACTGGACGATCCCTTCGAATTCCGCAAAGAACTGCCCAATATTGCCATTATGGGCGGTCTGACCACGGACCTTCTGTCTTCCGGCACGCCGGAGGAATGCGTAAAGCAGGCCAAGCTGCTCTGCGACGAGCTGGCGCAGGAAGGCGGCTTTATTTTAAGCGAAAACAAGATGATGTCCTACCGCAACGACTGCAATAGCGAAAACTATCTGGAACTGTGCAATTTCATGCGGGATTACAGAATATAGGAGGCGGAAATGGCAGATTTTGATTATACGAGCTATCCGGAAGGATACGAAAAATTACAGAAGAAAATGATTCCGTTCTATCTGCGGCCGGCAAAGAAGATGTTGATGCGGCTGTTCCTTCAGATTTTAACGGACGATTAAGGAGGATATAATGGCAGAAAATAAAACAGGCGGCAAGGAAGGATTTACCCTTGGCCTTGCGCTGCTGGATGCAGTCCCCGTGGTGGCTTTCGGCGTGGATATGATGCTTCTCTCCAAGCCTCTGGGCAGCAAAATCTTCCTTCTGGGGGCTTTTCTGGCCCTCTGCGGCGGACTTTGCATGGTCATCTATAAAATCGTTCTCAGCGTCTTTCAGAAGGACTATCCGGTATGCAAAAAGATGTTCCCCATCTTTATGGGAAGCGGCTGGCTGGTGATGATCGTGGCAGCCATTCTGGCAAGAAAGAACATTCACCTTGCAGGCATCTGGAAGGCAATCTGCACCATGCCTGCCACGCTGTTCTTCGTGCTGGGACTTTGCTTTTTTGTTGCGTTTATCGTGTACTTTAAGACCAAGTTCAACGCGGACAACGCAAAAGACAACTGGGTGGAAGAAATCCTCAACGCAGGGGCTCAGGTGTGCATGATGATTGCAGTGATCCTGTCGGTGTAGCGCCGGATAAAAGAAAAAGAGAATAGGCAGCGGGAAAAATTCCTGCTGTCTTTTTGTATATAGCTCCCGCAATAGCCGCGTGGATTCTTGTTCTTGAATAGGACATGGGTTTCATATATAATTTAATGTCCCGGATGACGGGCGAAATGTTAAAGGTCTTTTGCAGAGGAAGATAGTTGAAGAAAAGAAAAGGGTTTAAAAAAGTACTTGCGGTGCAGGGAATACTTCTGGGAATACTTGTTATTGCCTGGGGTATTATCTGGCATTACCATTCTTCACCGGAAGGATATATAGAGATGGATACGAATAATCCTCTCATAGTGGGCGAAACTCTTCTTTGCGCTCACAGAAGCGGAGGCGGAGTTTATCCGGAAGAATCCCTTCCGGCTTTTCGCAACTGCGCAGAATCCGAGGATTTTCATACCGACTATTTTGAATTCGATCTTCACCTGACAAAAGACAATCATCTGGTGCTGATGCACGATGACAGTCTTGACAGAACCACGGACAGCAGCATCGTATTCGGAAAAAACGGAACTGTTGTAAGAGAAAAGACTCTGGAAGAACTTAAAATGCTCAATATAGGGGCAAAGTTTGTGACGGAAGACGGTGAAATGCCGTATAGTATTTATAGTGGAACAGACGTCCCCGACGATCTTCGCATCCTTACTTTGGAAGAAGCGTTAGATTATCTTACCGGAATAGATGATTATCACTACATCATAGAAATAAAAGACGGAGGCGAAGACGGCAGACAGTCTGCGGATATACTCTACGCAGAACTGAAAGCCAGGGGTCTTCTTGATTCGGCGCTTATATGCTCTTTTGATGATGATATCCTGGCGTATGTAGACAGCAGGTATCCCGATGCCAAAAGAGGAGCAGGGGTATCGGAAGCCTTGGCGTTTGTCGGCGCCGCAGTTTTACGCGATGAAGATTATGTTGCCCGCTGCGATGCAGTGCAGCTTCCGTACGGAGACCCGAAAGAATCCAAAGGGCTTAATTTAGGACTTGTAAGTTTTGTAAACTACGCGCATGCCCATGATATAGCCGTTCAGTACTGGACCATCAACGACGTGGAGGATATGAAATACTTAAGATCCATACACGTAGACGTTATTATGACAGATTATCCCGAAAAACTTGCAGAGATACTTGATTAGCAAAGCTCTGCATTTTCGGGCATTTGAGAATAAAAGGAGAAAACAATGAAAAAACACAAAGCAAGAATCGCGGTCATAATGATTATGCTGCTCCTTGTATGTGCAGGCACATGCAGCATTTTCGCCGACGGCGACGGGCTTGCCGCAGCGCCGGCAGCACAGCACACGCACGAGGGATGGACCCCATGGGGCGATGCAGAGTCTGAAAAGACCGCACTTCCTTCCGAAAGCGGATCCTATTACCTGACAAGTGATATCGTGCTT
>JAZUKP010000161.1:0-3493 GCA_045643345.1 Anaerovoracaceae bacterium
AGCCGGAAACCCCGTCGAAGCAGGACGAAAAGCAGCCGGAAACCCCGTCGAAGCAGGACGAAAAGCAGCCGGAAACTCCGCCGAAGCAGGACGAAAAGCAGCCGGAAAATCCGCCGAAGCAGGACGAGAAGCAGCCGGAAACTCCGCCGAAGCAGGATGAAAAGCAGCCGGAAAATCCGCCGAAGCAGGACGTAGAGCAGCCGGAAACCCCGCCGAAGCAGGACGAAGAGCAGCCGGAAACCCCGCCGAAGCAGGACGAAGAAGAGCCGGAGGAACCCCCGAAGCAGGATATTGATCCCGAAACCGGAAAAGACAAATATCAAACCGATCCGGTACCGGAAGGAAAGCCTCTGCCGGTGGAGCCGGAAGATCAGGAGCCTTCGGGAAAGACTCTCCACTGCACGTTCTCCATTTCCTGCGCCACAATTTTAGACAATATGGAATACTGCGAAGAAGAAAAGAAGCAGTGCGTTCCGGAAGACGGATGGATTTTAAAGCCCACGACGGTGGAATTCAAGGAAGGGGAGAACGTATACGATGTTCTCTCTAAAATCTGCAAAAAGAAGGGCATCCAGATGGAAGCCAGCTTTACACCCATGTACAACAGCGTCTATGTGGAAGGCATCAACAACCTTTATGAGTTCGATGTGGGCAATCTTTCCGGATGGATGTACAAAGTGAACGGATGGTTCCCGAACTACGGCGCCAGCCGCTACGTGCTCCAGGACGGAGACGTTTGCTGCTGGGTTTATACCTGTGATCTGGGATATGATGTGGGCGGCGGATATGCCGTAGGCGGAGAATAATGATTTCCAAAGATACGTTCTCATCTTATCATCCGATAATCAATTTTTTATATTTTGCACTGATCCTTTTGTTCAGTATGTGCTTTATGAACCCGCTGTGTCTGGGAATCTCCTTTGTGTGCAGCATTGTATACCACTGCCGTCTTGCAGAAAAGAAGGCAGTGCGTTTTACCATGCTGTACATGCTGCCTCTGATTTTGATTACGGCTATCGTGAATCCTGCGTTTACGCATCAGGGGTTTACCATACTGGCCTATCTGCCCAACGGCAATCCCATTACGCTGGAGTCCATTCTTTACGGAATTGCCGCGGCATTTATGCTGGCCAGCGTGTTGGAGTGGTTTGCCTGCTATACCCAGGTCATGACCAGCGACAAGTTTGTATATCTGTTCGGAAAGATTATTCCGGCGCTTTCGCTGGTTTTATCCATGACTTTGCGTTTTGTGCCCAAGTTTTCCGCACAGTTTCAGCAGGTGTCCAAGACCCAGAAATCTATCGGAAGAGATACGAGTACAGGCAGTGTTTTTCAGCGCATTCGAAACGGTGTGACCATTCTATCCATTATGATCACCTGGTCTTTGGAGAATGCCATCGAGACTGCGGACAGTATGAAAAGCCGGGGATACGGATTGCCCGGAAGATCCGCATTTTCCATTTACCGCTTTGATGACCGGGACAAGGGCCTTCTTTTGTGGCTGCTGGCCTGCGGTTTCTTTATTCTATGCGGATGGAAGGCGGGAGTTTTTACTTTTGTATACTACCCTCGTCTTCGTTACACAGATATTACACCGTTTACAGCGGTGTTTTATCTGGCATATTTGTTTCTTTGTCTGACACCGGTCATCCTTGACCGCAGAGAGGAAAAAGTTTGGAAAAAATTAAAATCAACAATTTAAATTTTTATTATCCGGAAACGACAAAACGTGCCCTGACAGATTTGAATCTGACAATCTGCAAGGGAGATTTTACGGTAATCTGCGGACCTTCCGGCTGCGGAAAAAGTACGCTTCTGCGCCAGCTGAAGAGCTGTCTTGCGCCGAAAGGACTGCTTTCCGGGGAAATACTCTTTGACGGAAAAGCCCTTTCCGAAATGAGTGAAAGAGAGCAGTCCGAAAAGATCGGCTTTGTACAGCAGAGCCCGGACAATCAAATCGTGACGGATAAGGTATGGCATGAACTGGCTTTCGGCTTGGAAAGTCTGGGTTATGAAACCATGGAAATCCGGAAAAGGGTGGCGGAAATGGCCAGCTTTTTTGGTATCGAAAAATGGTTTTATAAAAAGGTGACGGATCTTTCCGGCGGGCAGAAGCAGCTGCTGAATCTGGCATCGATTATGGTAATGCAGCCGGAAGTATTGATTTTAGATGAACCGACTTCCCAACTGGATCCCATTGCTGCTTCCGATTTTTTGTCAACTGTGGGTAAAATCAACAGGGAATTAGGGACTACCGTAATCCTGACGGAGCACCGGCTGGAGGAAAGTCTTCCTCTGGCAACCCGGGTGGCAGTCATGGACCAAGGCAGTGTTATTTTTACGGGCAGTCCCAAGGATGCGGGACTGGCGCTTCGTGACAGGGGTCACAGCATGTTTCTTGCCATGCCTGCGGCAATGCGGGTTTGGGCCAGTGTGCGGGACGACAGTCCTTGCCCCGTTACGGTAAATGAAGGACGAAAATGGCTGGAGGCCTATGCTGCGGCGCATGAAGTGGGCGACGCTCCCCAGGAAGTGCTGCCGCCGGTTTCCGAAGAAGCCGTGGTAGACATAGAGGATCTCTGGTTTCGATATGAAAAAGATCTTCCCGATGTAGTCAAAGGACTGCAATTGAAGATCAAAAAAGGAGAATTTGTTGCAATTCTGGGCGGCAACGGCGCCGGAAAAAGCACGACCCTGGGACTGGTGTGCGGTTTGATGAAACCTTATCGGGGCGAAGTGAAGGTGAAGGGAAAACTTGCGTCTCTTCCGCAAAATCCGCAGACGATATTTGTAAAAAACACGGTAAGGTCTGATTTATTTGAAATATTCAGAGGTACAAAGGTTCCGAAAGAGGAACAGGAAAAAGCGGTAAAACATATTGTCAGTATCTGCCGTCTGGAAGAACTTCTGGACAGGCACCCGTACGACCTGTCCGGCGGCGAACAGCAGCGGGCGGCGCTGGCAAAGGTTCTGCTTCTGGGGCCGGATATTCTTCTTCTGGATGAGCCTACCAAGGGGCTGGATGCGGAATTTAAGCAGGAATTTTCAGAGATTCTGCAGCTCCTTTTATCCCGCGGGGTTACGATTCTGATGGTCAGCCACGACGTGGAATTCTGTGCGAAATATGCGCAGCGCTGCTGCATGTTTTTTGATGGAAATATCGTTTCCGAAGGAAGACCCAGAGCATTTTTCCTCGGGAACAGTTTTTATACCACTTCCAGCGGGAAAATGTCCCGGGGCATAGCTTCCGGCGTAGTGACAGCGGAAGACCTTATGTATGCCGTGGGCGGTGAAGTTCCGCCTTCCCCAAAGATTGCAGAAGATCTTCCGGAACTTCCGAAACCTTCGGAAAGAAGCACCGATTTTAAACCGGCACCGCTTCCCTGGTGGAGAAAGCTTCTGGCCGGCGTATCGCTTTGCACCGCAGCCGCCGTAATCATCGATGCGCTGAACGTGACGGATTTGACCACTCTGGTAAGTTCCGCGGGACTGA
>JAZUKP010000162.1:0-4442 GCA_045643345.1 Anaerovoracaceae bacterium
CCCGTCCGGAAACCATGTTCGGCGATGTGGCCGTTGCGGTAAATCCGGAAGACGAAAGATATCAGCACCTGATCGGCACCAAGGTGGTTCTGCCCCTGGTGGGAAGAGAAATCCCCGTGGTGGCGGACCCCTATCCGGATATGACCAAGGGCACCGGCGCCGTAAAGATCACACCGAACGCAGACCCCAACGACTTTGAAGTGGGTCAGCGCTGCGGACTGCCCATGATCGAGTTCATGGACGAAAAGGGCTGCATGACGGAAAATGCCGGCAAGTATGCGGGCATGGAAAGATATGCCGCCAGAAAGGCATGGGTTGCGGATCTGGACGCTGCAGGATACATGGTAAAGACCGAAGATATGGTCATTCCCCAGGGTACCTGCTATCGCTGCCATAATGCGGTGGAACCCAGAATTTCCGAGCAGTGGTTCGTAAAGATGGAGCCGCTGGCAAAGCCTGCCATCGAAGCGGTAAGAAGGGGCGACACCCAGTTCGTTCCGGACAGATTCGACAAGATCTACTATCACTGGATGGAAGACATCAAGGACTGGTGCATTTCCCGTCAGCTCTGGTGGGGGCACCGGATTCCGGCCTACTACTGCGAAGAATGCGGTGAAATGGTAGTTGCCAAGGAAGAGCCCACCGTCTGCCCCAAGTGCGGATGCACCCATTTCCATCAGGACGAGGACGTTCTGGATACCTGGTTCTCCTCCGCCCTCTGGCCTTTCTCCACACTGGGCTGGCCGGATGAAACCGCAGACCTTAAGAACTTCTATCCCACAAGTGTTCTTGTAACCGGTTACGATATCATCTTCTTCTGGGTCGCCAGAATGATTTTCTCCGCCATGGAATGCATGGGAGAAGCCCCCTTCAAGCACGTGTTGATTCACGGGCTGGTACGCGACGCACAGGGCCGCAAGATGAGCAAATCTCTGGGCAACGGTATCGACCCCCTGGAGGTCATCGATATTTACGGCGCGGACGCACTGCGCTTTATGCTGCTTTCCGGAATTGCACCTGGCTCCGACATCCGTTATCAGGATGAAAAGGTAGAGGCAGCCAGAAACTTCGGAAACAAGCTGTGGAACGCTTCCCGCTTCGTGCTCATGAACCTGCTGGACGAAGACGGAAACTTTAAAGAAATGGCCACCGCGGAAACTGCCGCACTCAAGCCGGAAGACCGCTGGATGATTCAGACCATCAACGACGCCTGCAAGGATCTGACTGCGAATATGGAAAGATTCGAACTGGCTCTGGCCGCCGGAAAGATTTACGAACTGATCTGGAACAACTACTGCGACTGGTACATCGAGCTGACCAAGTCCAGACTGAACGGTACCGACGAAGAAGACAAGAAGACCGTACGCTTTGTGCTGCTGGATTCTTTAAAGAAGCTGCTGAAGATGCTGCACCCGTTCATGCCGTTCATTACCGAAGAAATCTGGGGCCACCTGCCCAAGACCGAAGGCGAAGCCGACATGATCATTCTGGAATCCTGGCCGGAAATCCTGGATGTGGATTATGCAAAGGACGCGCAGGTAATCGAACTGTCCATGGATATGATCAAGGCCATCCGCAATATTCGTGCGGAAGTAGGCGTCATTCCCAGCAAGAAGATTCACGCACTGATTCTGGCGGATCCGGAATATGCGGAAACCGCCAAGGCCGGGGAAAGCTACCTTGCGGCTCTGGCAGGACTGGAAAGTCTGAAGTTCGTTTCCTCCAAGGACGAACTGCCGGCGGATGCGAAATCCGCGGCGTTGCCGGGCGTTCAGATCTACGTGCCTACCGACGAGCTGGTGGACTATAAGGAAGAACTGGCAAAGCTGACCAAGGACAGAGATCAGCTGACGAAGAATATTGCCTCTCAGGAAGGCAAGCTGTCCAATCAGAACTTTGTAAGCAGAGCGCCGGAGCACGTAGTGCAGGCGGAAAGAGATAAGCTTGCAAATTATCAGAATATGCTGGAAAAGACTCTGGCAAGAATTGCAGAGGTGGAAAAGAAACTATAAATGGCTGACAATCACGATTTGACTCAAGGCGGCGTATGGAAAAAGCTTTTCAGTTTTTTCCTTCCCGTAGCCGCCGGGGGCATAGTACAGCAGCTTTACAATACGGTTGACGGTTTAATCGTGGGAAAATACTGCGGAACCCTGGCATTCGCGGCGATTTCCGGCAGCGTGACCCAGATCCTCAACCTGATGGTAGGAACATTTATCTCTCTGACCGGAGGCGCGGCGGTGTATATCGCCCAGCTTTACGGGGCAGGGGACAAGGAAAGAATCAAGAAAGCAATCGCTACTTCCATGGTGGTCTGCGCGGGAATCGGGATTCTGATTTCCGTTCTCGGGGTAATATTTGCGGAGGACCTTCTCTCTTATCTGAATACGCCGGCGGATACCAAGGCGGATGCAGCCGTGTATCTGAAATTATGCTTTGCCTCGGCTTTTGCGGTGATGCTTTACAATATGGGCGCGAGCATTATCCGGGCCTCCGGAGATTCCGCAAGACCCTTTAAGTATTTGTGCGCGTGCTGCGTCACCAACATTGTGCTGGACTATGTGCTGGTAAAAATCCTGCACATGGGCGTTTTCGGCGCGGCGGCGGCCACAGCATTTTCGCAGTTGGTCAGCTTTGTGCTCGTTCTGATCCGGATGCTGCGCACCGACGAGGATTACCGGCTGAGGCTGTCCTTCTCCAATATGAGCGGCACGGCGGTCAAGGCAAGTCTGCGCTTCGGAATCCCCTCCGCGGTGCAGCAGGTGGTCTATGGGGTCACCAACACCGCCATTCAGGTGGCCATCAACGGTCTGGGCACCACCATTGTGGCGGCCTGGTCGCTGACGGGAAAGGTAGACGGTATTTACTGGGCCGTAATCAATGCGGCGGGCGTTGCCACCATGAACTTTGTGGGACAGAACTACGGTGCAGGCAGAATCGACCGGGTAAAGGAAGTTACCAGAATCAGTATGCGCAATTTTATGATCTTTACCATCATCGTCTGCGCTTTGCTGGCAGCTACGGGCAAGTTTTTCTTCCCGTTCTTCCTGAACGACCCGGTGGTAGTGGATATTGCCTACAAAATTATGCTTTATTTCGTAATTCCCTATTTCATTTGGACCGTCATTGAGATTCTCAGCGGCGTGCTGAAGGGCTGCGGGGATACCATTGTGCCCACGATTATTCTGCTGGCAGGCATTGCCGGCGTAAGAATGGCCTGGGTGTACACCATATTTAAGTGGAAGCCGAACGTGTATGTTCTGGCGCTGGCTTACGCCGCATCCTGGCTGATTACTGCGGTGGCGCTGGCAATCAGATATGCGCAGGGCGGATGGAAAAAGGTGAAAAAAATCTGATGCAGTACGTAGCAGAAACAGAAAAAATCATCGGATATAAGTTCCGGGACGAATCTTATCTGGTGCAGGCGCTGACCCACAGCTCCTATGCCACTTATTATCTGGGCGATGCCAAACTGGGCAACGAGCGTCTGGAATTTTTGGGAGACGCCATCCTGGACATGGTAGTGGGACTGGAGCTTTTCGATCGTTTCGGAGAAAAACAGGAAGGTTTTCTTTCCAAGCTTCGCTCCGAAATCGTCTGCGAGGAGTCTTTGGCCAATGCGGCCCTGGTTTTGGGTCTGAACAATTATCTGAAGCTGGGAAAGGGCGAAGAAAGCAAGGGCGGAAGAATCCGGCATTCCCTGATTGCCGACATGGTGGAGGCGGTGATTGCCGCCGTATTTCTGGATGCGGGGGATGACGGCTATCGATGCGCTGCAGCGGTGGTGCACCGGATTATGGATGAAACCATAGAAAAGGGCTGCACCGGGCAGCTCCCCAAGGACAGCAAAACCGAGCTGCAGGAGCATTGCCAGAAGAAGGGCAAGCCGCTGCCGGTTTACCGGATTATTGCGGAGGACGGACCTGCCCACGATAAAACCTTTACTGCCGGCGTTTTTCTGGAGGACGTGCAGATTGGGGTAGGAAAGGGAAAAACCAAGAAGGAAGCGGAGGCCGCGGCGGCAAAGGCTGCTATCGGTCATACGGAGGAATAATGTTTTTTAAGAGACTTGAACTGAACGGATTTAAATCATTCGCAGACCCGGTAACCATCGAGTTTACGGAAGGCATCACCTGCATTGTCGGACCCAACGGCTCCGGCAAGAGCAATATTTCCGATGCTATCCGCTGGGTTCTCGGAGAACAGAGTCCCAAGATGCTGCGGGGCGGCAAAATGGAAGAGGTAATCTTTGCCGGAACCCAGAACCGGAAGGCCAAGGGGATGGCCGAGGTTACGCTGGTCATCGACAATAGCGACCACAGTCTTCCCATCGAATATGCGGAAGTGGGTATTACCCGCCGCATGTACCGGTCCGGAGAAAGCGAATACTATATTAACAAAAACCTCTGCCGCCTGAAGGACATCCGGGAACTGATCATGGA
>JAZUKP010000163.1:0-4448 GCA_045643345.1 Anaerovoracaceae bacterium
ATCGGTTCGATGGTACGATCTACCAGGAACTTGGTGAGCTGGTCGAACTTGGCTCTGGTCAGGTCCATATTGATGTGGAGCGGTTCTCCATTATTTACGGTAATATACGGAAGGTTGATATTGGTGGTCTGGCTGGAAGAAAGCTCCTTCTTTGCCTTTTCCGCAGCTTCCTTCAGTCTCTGCATAGCCATCTTGTCTCCCCGCAGGTCCACGCCGTTGGCCTTTGCGAACTCGTCTGCCATGTAGTTCATCAGCACGTTATCGAAGTCGTCGCCGCCCAGCTTGGTATCGCCGTTGGTAGCAAGAACTTCAAATACGCCGTCGCCCAGCTGGAGAATGGATACATCGAAGGTACCGCCGCCCAGGTCGTATACCAGGATCTTCTGGGATCCTTCCGCTTTGTCCAGGCCGTAGGCAAGAGCTGCTGCGGTGGGTTCGTTTACGATTCTCTTAACGTCCAGACCCGCAATCTTTCCCGCATCCTTGGTGGCCTGCTTCTGGCTGTCGGAGAAGTATGCCGGTACGGTGATTACCGCTTCGGTAACCTTCTGGCCCAGATAGGCTTCTGCGTCTGCCTTCAGGTTGGCAGGAATCATTGCGGAAATATCCTGGGGCGTATATGTTTTCCCATCGATGGATACGGTATAGCTGCTTCCCATATGTCTTTTGATTGAGGCGATGGTTCTGTCCGGGTTTGTAATTGCCTGGTGCTTTGCGGTTTCGCCCACCAGTCTTTCGCCTCCCTTTGTAAAGCCTACCACAGACGGTGTGGTTCTGTTTCCTTCTGCGTTGGTAATAATGACGGGATCTCCGCCTTCCAGTACGGCTACGCAGCTGTTTGTTGTTCCAAGGTCAATGCCTATAACTTTTCCCATTTTCAATCTCCTTTAAATTACTGTGATACGACAACCATTGCCGGGCGTATCACCTTGTCGTTCAGTGTGTACCCCTTTTTTATAACGATCGCGACTTTGTCGCTGTCTAAACCCTCTACTTCCATCATCTGGACCGCCATGTGAACGGTGGGGTCGAAATTCTCACCCAATGCCGGGATTTCTTTTACGTGCTCCTTTTCCAGAATGGTCAGGAACTGCTTGTAAATCAACTCGATGCCTTCCGCAAACTTATCGCCTTCCGGCTTCTGCTCCATGGCTCTTTCGAAATTGTCGATTACTTCCAGAAGCTCCTTTACAAAGGACTCGTTGGCATTGGCGTAGATATCCGCTTTTTCCTTTTGGGTCCTGGTGCGGTAATTCTGGTATTCCGCAGTAACCCGCAGCCATTTATCTTTATAGTCCTCCTGCGGTTCTGCCGGTACTTCGTCCGCTTTCGGAGCTTCCTCCGCGGCGGTTTCTGCCGTTTCCTCTTTTAGTTCTTCTTTGACCTCTTCCGCAGGTTCGGATTCCGGTGTAACTACCTTTTCTTCTTCGTTCACGTTTCTTCGACCTCTCCTTCTATCTCGAATGTTTCTTCCAGATTGTCCGTTATATATTTAATGACCGACGTTACTTCGTCGTATTTCATTCGTTTCGGACCCAGTACCCCCAAACGGCCTACCAGTTTTCCGTTGACCTTGTAATCTGCGGTAATCAGGCTGTAATCCTTCAGGTCCGGGGAATTTTCATCGCCGATGGTTACCACCAGGCCGTTGTCCCGGTTCACCAGCACCTGAGAGAATTGATCCTTGTTATTTACCAGATCAAAGACATCCTTAACCTTCTCCACATCGTTGAACTCCGGCAGGGAGAACACGTTGCTGTAGCCGTTGACGTAAAGGTCTACGTCCAGCATCTTTTCCAGCGTCTTTACAAAGCTGGGCACCACGGATTTGCTCATGGCCGCCAGGCTCGGCAAATCGTTTTCGAATTCCTCCATAATGTTCTGGGTAAGAATGGTACTGGCTGCCTTGCCCTGATAATTGTGGGTGGCCGCTTTGGACATCAGCACCAGATTCTCTTCCGTATAAGGACAGTTGACCCGAATGGCGGTATTGCTGACCTTGCCGTTTTCACAGACGATCATCAACACCACAGAGCTTTCGTCCACCGGAAGAAAATTGATGTATTTGATCTTGTTTTCTTCCCGGGGCGTTACCGCAAAGGACACCAGATTAGTCATTTCAGAAAGCACCTTGGAAGCGTGCTCCAGCGTCTTATCCAGCTCCGCGGAGCCGGCATCCAGACGCTGCCGGATAACCTCCTTCTCTCCTGCAGAAAGCTCGGAATTCTTCATCAGCTCATCCACATAGAGCCGGTACGCCTTGTCCGAAGGAACCCTGCCGGAAGACGTGTGAGGATGGGTCAGGTACCCCATTTCCTCCAAATCGCTCATCTCATTGCGGATGGTGGCCGGACTGACCCCGATTTCGCTGTGTTTGGAAAGCGTACGGGAGCCCACCGGTTCGGCGGAATTGATAAAGTCAGCTACGATGGCCTGCAGTATTTTCAGTTTTCTGTCGTTGAGTTCCACAGCTGCCTCCTTGTCTTGTTAGCACTCTGCAAATATGAGTGCTAACAACATCTATAATATACCCCCTGCCCGTTGTAATGTCAATATTTCTTTGTGTAGTTTTTGTTAAAGATAGGGTATAATAGACCCATGAAACTATTTACAGAATATCGCGGATTAAGAAAAGAACTGTATATCCTGTTTATCGGCAGGATGATGACAAACATGGGTTCCATGATCTGGCCCATGTTTACTTTAATTTTAAGCAAGAAACTTGGCATGAACGCGGGAACCATCGCCCTCTACATGCTGATTTACAGCGTTGCGGCCTTCCCCATCAACCTGATCGGCGGAAAGCTGGCAGACAAATACAACAAGAAGAATATTATTGTTGTCTGCGATTTGATTTCCATTGTCAGTTTTATTTACTGCAGCTTTGTGGAAATCGATTTCCGGGCCATTGCGATTTTTGCCGTGGCATCCTTATTTCAAAGCGTGGAATGGCCCAGCTACGACGCGCTGGTCGCGGATTTTACCACCGGTGCAGACCGGGAACGGGCATACTCCCTCAGTTACCTGGGATCCAACCTGGGGCTGGTGCTTTCTCCCACCATCGGCGGTTTTTTGTTTAACGAGCACCTGAACCTGGCATTTTTGATCAACGGCTGCTCCATTCTGCTGAGCACCGTACTTATTTTCTTTTTCATAAAAGATGTGCATCGGGAAGAAGACGATTCTGCCGCCAGTGCTTACGAAAAAGAAATCGACGACAACATCTCCGCCTTCCAATATATCCGCGGCAACCGGGTCATCCTGGTGTATCTGCTGATTTCCGGCTTCGGCGCAGTTTTCTATGCCATGTACAATTACCTGATGCCCCTGGATATGGGTATCGTGCACGGAGACAACGGAGCCCTGCTGTTTGGCTCCATGACCAGTTTAAACTGCATCATAGTGGTAAGCTGCACCGCGCTGATTACCCGGCTGTTCCGCAAAGTATTCGATACGGACAAAATGCTGCTGGGCGAAGGTCTGCAGCTGGCGGGCTATCTGATTTTCATGTTTTTTATCCGCAGCCCGATGATGTGCTACCTGGCCATTGCGGTGTTCACCCTGGGTGAAATTTTCAACACATTGGCAAGTTCTCCCTTCCTGACCCGGCGCATTCCGGCGTCTCACCGGGGCAGAATTATCGCTACCATCAACGTGGCCGGTTCCATCATGAGCGTATTGATAGAAAATATTATCGGCAGAGTGCACGACAAATTCGGTTCACTTACAGCCTGGAGCGCAGTGCTGCTGATCGGCGCCGTCAATCTGTCCTGTATTCTGCTTCTGAAAAACTACGATAAAAAAGATTACCGGGATTTTTATTTCCGGGATGAACTGCAGTCCGGCAATCCCGAGCAGCAGGAATAAGTCCGGCAGGTCACTGTAAAAAAACAGTTATAAAAAAAATAATTGCAAAATCCTTTCCTTCGGTTTAGAATAGCATAAGTTAGCCTATGCTAACCAAAGAGAGGATTTTTTTTATGACTGTATTTCAATGGGTAATCATCATCACAGCTTTTGCCGGAGTCATCGGGACCGGCCTGGGAGGCCTTCTGGGCGCAATTCTGCAGCGGGAGTCTTCCAAAATCGTCAGTTTGCTTCTGGCCTTCGCCGGCGGTGTCATGCTGGCGGTGGTGTGTTTTGATCTGATTCCTGAGGCGTTCTGTCCGGAAGGAGCAGCGTCGGAAACACCAATCTGGATCGTGGTAACCGGCGTTCTTTTCGGCTTCGCATTGATTTACATTCTTAACTATATTATTGACAAAAGGACCAATCCGGAAGTGGCCCACATCGACGAAGACCACCCCCAGACTGCAGACGATCTGAACGAATTGATCCACGCGGACCATTACAATCTGCACGCAAACGATCCGAAAAGCAGCAATCACGATCTGTTCATTGCAGGCATTGTCATGGCCTTTGCCATTGCCCTGCGCAACATGCCGGAA
>JAZUKP010000164.1:0-12139 GCA_045643345.1 Anaerovoracaceae bacterium
CCGCCCCAGCCTGCTTTGCCCCGCTGTTTTGGCTGAGTTCTTCCTCCGGCAGTTCCTTTACGGAAAGGATCGGGATCATCAGAATAACGAAGCACAGCACGGAGAAAAACAGAGAGACCTTGCCCCAGCCCGCCTGACCGCCGCCGAATTTTTCCACCAGCGGAACGGTAACGTACTGAATCAGAATGCCTGCCACCATGGCAAAGATGTAGCGGAAGGAACCCATCTGGACTCTGTCCTTGGGGTTCTTGGTGCACAGCGCCATCAGGGTGGAATAGGCGATGTTGTTCATGGTGTAGAACACCGCGCCCAGCAGGGTATAGGTGATGAAAATATATACGTACTTGGTGTTTTCGGTAAAAGATGCCGGCACATTGAAAATCAGCCAGGTAAAGATGGCCAGCGGAATGGTGCTGACCAGCAGCCAGAACCGGGACTTACCCATTTTACTGTGGGTACGGTCGATGATCGCCCCCATAAAAATATCGGTTACACCGTCCAAAACCTTGGAAACCGCAATCAGGGTTCCCACCACACCGGCACTGATGCCCAGAGTTCCCGGACAGTACAGCATAATAAAACTACCCACAAAGGTCCAGCAGAAGTTCGCTCCCAAATCTCCTACGCCGTACCCCAGTTTCTGCAGCAGCGAAAGGCTGCCTGCTTCTTTTTTTGACATAATACACTCCTCTTACACACAGATAACATCTCAAAATAATTGCGTGATTTAACCTATGTTATATTCTTAATTAGGTTAAAATAATACTATGTTATCCGTACTATTATATCACGGCTATTTCGGAAAAAAAGAACAAAAAAAGAGGAAGAACGATTTTTTTATTCGTCCTTTCTCTTATGTTTTTCCGTTTTCAATTCCGGTTTACAGACTGCTTAACACCGCCCGGCAGGGAGACCCGTCCGCACCGGTCAAATTCAGCGGGGCACAATGCAGCAGATACACGCCTTCCGGCACCGCAGACAGCCGTATGCCCTCCAAAAGCACCACCTCCGCAGAAAGCAGAATCAGATGCACCTGCATCGGCGCATCCTCCGGGCCGACGGTCTGAGACTCATTCCCCACCAGATCCGCTCCGGCCCGGGCAAAAACCTCCGCCGCCTCCAGCGTTACGGTTACCGGACCTTTCAGGAGAATTTTCTTTTCTGCGCCCGCAAGGCAGCGAGCCGCCCGATGCAGAATTTCTTCCGCAGCTTCGGCGCTCAGTTCGCCGCTTTCTTCTGCCACATAAGCGGGACCGATGAATTTTTCCAGCGGAATTTCGTCGATGCCCTTCCCGTTCCGGATAAAATGCCGGGGTGCATCCACGTGAGTACCGTTGTGCGCACAAGCCGAGAACGCGGTCAGATTATAAAGATCCCCTGCCTCCATGCTGCAGAGCAGTCTGCGCTCCGGCTTCGGGTCACCGGGATACACCTGACTTTCGAACAGGGGCTGCGTAATATCGTAAATCATGATTCTTCTCCTTTCCGGGCAGATAAAATTCAAATCCGAGAATTGTCCTCTTTTTATAAAAGAGATACAATAAGCTTGAAATGGGGGTGCAGTTATGATGAACAGACGCGAAATATTAGAAAATACCATCACAGAGCTTTTCCAAAGCATCGAAGGAAACACCGTGGCAGCAGATTGTCCGGACCCCGAGTGCGCGGACATTTCCCTTTTTGACTGCCCGATTTTCGGCGTCGGCAGCGCAAAGGATGCGTTGTTTTCGGAATATAAAAAACCGGGAATTATCGGTCCCTGGTTCTTAACACCCGAAGAATGGCTGCCCGGCGCAAAAACGGTCATTTCTTTGTTTTTCCCGGCTTCGGAAGAAGTTCGCCGGAGCAACCGAAGCGCGGAAGGCGTATCCTCCAAGCAGTGGGCGTATGCCAGAGTAGACGGTCAGGAATACATCAACCGTTTTATGCAGGAGCTGAAAAAATGCTATGAAGCGGCAGGCATTCGGGCCTGCGTACCTTCCTCCGATTTCAGATTTGCCAAGCTTGCGGCAGGGCAGGGCATCGAAGGCTATCCCGAAATAACCAAAACCACCTTCGGCAGCAACTGGTCCGAAAGACATGCGGCCTACGTCTGCGGCCTGGGTACCTTCGGTCTTTCCAAAGGACTTATTACCGAAAAAGGCATGGCCGGAAGATTCGGAAGCATCATTATCGATCTGGAAATCCCTCCGGACGAAAGGCCTTACACCGGCATCTACGACTACTGCATTCAGTGCGGCGCCTGCGTAAAAAAGTGCCCGGTGGGTGCCATCGACCCGGTCAGCGGAAAAGATCACATGATCTGCATGCAGAACGTGGGGAAATCCAAAGTAATCCATGAGCCCCGCTACGGCTGCGGGCTTTGCCAGACCGGCGTTCCCTGCGAATTTAGCATTCCGCGCGCTGCGCAGCATCTTCCAGGCAACGCATGATTTCTTTTTCCGACGCAATATCGGAGGGATTCGGGTAGCTTGCGGATATTTTGTCGAACAGCTCCCGGTATTTCTGTGCACCGGCAGCATTCTTTTCCTTTAACAGCTGAATTGCATATTCCGTGCGGATGACGGACGGAAATTTTGCCATGGCCTTGCGCAAAGATTTCATCTGCGGGTCATCCAGCCCGGAGGTGTCCGCCGCTGCACCCCGCTCCATCAAATCGATGGTGATTTTATCCAGCAAAAGAAGATTCTTATACAGCCCGATAATTTCGTATTCGCCGCCTTTTTCCAGGGCGGCAATCAGCGCCTTTGCCCGGGAAAATTCCAGGGCATCCATGGCGCGATTTTCTTCGAAAACCGCCAGACTGGCAATAATTTCGTTATTTTTCGCCGCATGCTCCGGAATCACGAACCACTCTGCGGGAAGATCCTTCAGACGGATGCCTTCCGTCTGCATCTGGTTAACCTTCAGCTGAAGCCACATCGCCTCCAGCGCCGCAGGCTCCTTTCCGACGTGCAGCACATTGTACCCGTCTGTGGCGATTCCGCCGACCCGCATGGGAATGCCGTTGGTAATGGCGATGATTATTCCGGTAATTGCCAGAAACGCGCAGAATTCCGCGCATAAATTCTTTTCCGAACTGAAATAATACAGTGCAAAAAACGCTGCCGCCGTAATCAGGTTCATCAAAACCCCGCCCAGATGATAGAGCTTGTACGGGTAGCTTCCGTCGGCTTTTTTCTCCGGCGGAATCAGCAGGCATTGTCCGCCGGTTCCGGCCAGCGAATACCGTTTAAAGGAATATCCCCTGCTGGTTTTCAGAAGCATTAGACTGCCGATCCGAAAAGAAGAAAAGCGATAACCCGTCAGCAGTCCGGCAATCAGATGACCGCCCTCGTGGAGCACGATCTGAACATAGTAGGCAAGAAGCAGCAGAAGCATCTGTAAAACAAAGCTCTTCAAAAAAGTTGCCGTGCCCTCGCCCTCCGGAACCTGAATGATGCCGGATTTTCCAATCAGAAAGCCCAGCCCCATACAAAGAATCACCAGCAAGATCATCATCAGTCCGTTGCCGCGCTTCTTTTTGCGCTTATTCGCATCCGGCACATTGTTTTTTGAACTTCTCATACCGACTCCTTTTCGAACAGTGTTACAATGCGTCGATGGCGGCCTGCACGATGGCATCCGCATCGTTTCCCACAATGTCCAGCATTTCCGCCTTGACCAGCGATACCTCCGAAATACCGAAATAATCCCGGCAAAGCGTCTGCAGGTAATCAAAACTGTATCTGGCATCGTAGGGACCGCCCGCCGTAGTCACGTAATAGAGCTTTTCCGCCTTGCAGAGCCCCACGGGCATCCCCTGCTCGTTGTAACAGGATACAATTCCGGTAATATAAATATTTTCGATATATATTTTCAGCTTCGACGGGAAGGACAGATCCCAGTAAGGCGCGGCAATTACCACCGTATCCGCCGACGCAAACTGACGGGCCAGTGCAAATTCCGGCGCATCCAGATCGCCCCGGGCCAGAAGCTCGTTCCGCCGGTTCAGTGCGGCGTTGTCCACCGAAGAAAGCCCCGCGGTGTTCAGATTCAGTTCTTCGTACTCTCCCAGCTTTGCCAGCAGCGCATCCGCCAGTTTTTTTGTCCGGGATTCTTCCCGCGGGCAACAGTTAATAAATAAAATCATTCTGTAATTCCTTTCCATCAAAAAGAAGTAATATTCACCCCGGCCATTATATCGTATCCGCGCCCGAATCGTCGGTCAATACGAAGTACAATTCGATTCCGGAGAATTGCACCATGTACGTATTCGGTACCGGCTTACCGAATACTCTTAAATCCAGTTTTACATCCAGGCTTTCTTCCGGAAGAACGGTATTCACAGCAGTCGGTGCAAAGGACTGTACAATTCTGAATTTAGAATAGTACGAGGACTCTTTGCGTTCAAATAGTACAAAATCCTCGGAAACATCGAAGGGCGCCCCGGAATGATTGGTCACCTTTACGGTTAAGATCCCGTTGACATATCCTGCGGGGTCTGCCTCCACAGTTTCCGGGAAGAAGCCCTTGAACTCTGCCGGTTTTAAGGTAAGCGTACCCAAATAACCCGGATTCGGATTTGGCTTGAATTTCACGGAATAATAGTTTCGATTCTGCGCCATGGATACGGTAATAAGGGCATCCTTATCTTCGTAAACGGTGGAATATACGGCGCCGCCGTTTGAGGCGACATAAGGGGTCATATTGGATGAAATGGGGCCTGCACACATATCGTTTAGTTTATCGGCAAGACTGCTGCCTTCCACCCCATAAACGTAAAGGGTAAAGTCGGTAAATATTTTGTCTGCATCAAAACCAAGGTAACAGTCACAATCATAACCGAGGAACTTTCCTTTTGTTTCATAGCTGAACATAAAATCATCGTTAATGCCCAGTTCGGCAGCCGAAGCACCGAATTTTTCCTTTAATTCCATAAGATTATCAAACATTCTTGCAGACCTCTTTTCTTACGTTTTCCGATTTTCCGCACAAATTATAACAAATTTCCCGCCGCTTCGCCTTGTTTTTAAATAAGGATGACTTCCATTATTTTTACACTATTTTTACACTATTTTCACAAATCGTTTCTGCGACTTGGTGTTTTCATAACCTAAAGCTTTGTAAAACTCGTGGGCTTCTCTTCTTTGACCGGCAGAATTCATTCTTATGCGATTACCTGATAGCGAAGGCGGATATAGGAATGCTGCAGTACCGTGCAGTCCATCAGTTTTAATACCCCGATTTTGGACAATTCGTCTGCAGACACCAGCGATGTTCCGTCAATCAATGTGGAAGTGTTTTTCCCTCCGATCAGTACCGGTGCCACAACAATATCTACATAATCAATCAGCTTTTCACGCAGAAATAATCCGTTTACCGTACCGCCTGACTGTACAGTCAGACGTTCGCAGCCGTATTCCTTTTTTAAACGGACGAGCGCATCGGACAGGGATTCTCCGTAAATGATGTGCAAATTGTTTTCTTTTACCCGAAAGGCCGGATGCTCCGCATTATCGGTAATCAAGACAAACTGCTGCGACCGTGCGCAAAAATAACGTATGCCCTGTTCGCTTAAATGATGATTGTCTGTCAAAACAAAGGATACCGGGGTCTTAGCAGGGAGTTCTGCCGTGTTTACTCCCATTTTTGCCTGAACTCTGCCGGTATTCAATGACCAAAGATCCGTTGTCTGTTCGATATCATAGTATTGCCCCAGGCCTTCCGCCGCACCCGCAATATGCGGCAAATCTTTATCAAAATCCAACGCATCCGTTGACCCTGTACTGATTTTTCCATCCACGGACATTAACATAAACAGCGTGATGATTGGTCTGTCCATTTTCATCCTCCCACAAATCAAGGAACCGACAAAAGCACTTTTTTTCCAAGCTTAATTATATCAAATCCGTCACACAGAACTCAATCGGTATGATACACTGTAATGCATGGAGCAGCAAAC
Organism: Anaerovoracaceae bacterium; assembly: GCA_045643345.1. Classification (GTDB taxonomy): domain Bacteria; phylum Bacillota; class Clostridia; order Peptostreptococcales; family Anaerovoracaceae; genus RUG13409. The sequence continues at coordinate 5,945 of JAZUKP010000164.1, forward strand.
AGATGCAACTGAATACAAGCGCCTGCAGTTTCCTGAAAACAGGCTGCGGAGCATCGGAGCAGCTTACCCTGCTTTGCGGGAAGCGCTGGAACAAATGGAGCGCGTTCCCGAGCCTTCCTTTGAACGGATCGCCACGGAGGGCGCCTGCCTCTATTTTGGCAGCAAAGTATCCGCAGAAGACCTGCAGCACCTGATTATCCACTGCATTTTCCGCCATATAATCCGACCGCCGAAGGCGCTGCCGGAGATCTGGAATCTGGCCTGCGATATGCACGCGGAATACCTGCGGACTCTGCTTTTCCCGGACTCTTTCTCCGAAGAAGAGGCAGAGACCCTGCGCATGCGCATCCGGGATGCGCTGCCGGAAAGCACTGAAATATCCGATGCGAAAAACATTTACGAAGGTCTGATGGAACTGTTTTCGGAGGACCTGGAAGATCTGTTTCCCCGGTTTCTGCGGGATGACCACCGCTACTGGTACAAAGCCTCCGCCCACTTCGAAGCCCGCTTTCCCATCCCGCAGGAGGACTGCGGCAAAGAAGCTTTTCAGAACGCCGAAAGCTATCCGGAGCGTCTGGAAGCCATCCTGACAAAACGCTGGTATATCGGAGATGACCTGATTCCCGCGGCAAAAAAGACCAACCGCTACGGGCTGGCCCCGGGCAGCCGGGAAGAAAAAATACTGCTGCGGCAGGCAGGCCGCTTCGATTTTTCCCGCTATCTGCGTCGCTTTGCCTCCACGGCGGAAGAAATCCGGCCGGACCCGGACGCCTTCGATCAGATTCCGTATTACTACGGACTGCAGCGCTACGGCAATCTGCCTCTAATCGAACCCCTGGAGTACAGCGAGAGCCACAAGGTGGAGGAACTGGTCATTGCCGTGGACACCTCCGGTTCCTGCACCAAATCGGTGGTAGAAAGATTCCTGGGAGAAATCGAGCACATACTGATGCAGAGCGAGTTCTTTTTCCAGCGGATGAACGTGCACATCATACAGTGCGACGCCCGGATTCAGTCCCACACCGCCATCCATTCCTACGAAGAGTGGCGGAACTACTGCAAAGACCTGACCATTAAGGGACGGGGCGGCACGGACTTTACGCCGGTATTCGCCCTGGTGGAAAAACTGCAGAAAAAAGGAGAGCTGCGAAAACTGAAAGGACTCCTCTACTTTACCGACGGGGACGGCGTGTACCCCGAAAAACCCACGCCCTACGAAACCGCTTTCGTCTTTACCACCCGGGCAGCGCTGGCCAATCCGGTACCGGACTGGATTACGCCGCTGTGCCTGGAAAGGAGCAGATTATGAATATACAGGAAGCAAAAGAAGAAATTGCGAATACCCTAAAAGCCTACGGAAAAAGGAACCCGGACGGAAGTCCCCGCATTCCCGTGGAAAAACAGCGTCCCCTGCTGCTCATCGGCCCGCCGGGCATCGGCAAAACCGCCATCATGAAGCAAATCGCCGGGGAACTGAACTGCGGGCTCGTGGCTTATTCCATGACCCACCACACCCGCCAGAGCGCCATCGGACTACCCTTTATTTCCCAGAAAGAATACGGCGGCAAAATGCACTCGGTCACCGAATACACCATGAGCGAAATCGTAGCGTCGATTTACGACTACATGCAGGAGACGGGTCTCCGGGGCGGCATTTTGTTTCTGGACGAAATCAACTGCGTGTCCGAGACCCTCAGCCCCGTAATGCTGCAGCTTCTGCAGAACAAAACCTTCGGAAACACCCCGCTGCCGGAAGGCTGGGTCATCGTGGCCGCAGGCAATCCGCCGGAATACAACAAATCCGTGCGGGAGCTGGATATGGTGACCATGGACCGGGTCAAGAACATGGAAATTGAGGCCGACCTGCCCGTCTGGATGAACTACGCCCGGGAGAACCGGGTGCATCCGGCCATCCGCTCCTACCTGAGCATCTATCCGGACCACTTCTACCGGATTACCGATACCGTCGGCGGACAGCTGTTCGTGACCGCCCGCGGCTGGGAAGATCTGTCTCTGATGCTCTGCGCCTACGAAGAGGACGGAATTGCGGTAAAGCCGGACTGGTTTCTGCAATATCTGCAGGACGATGAAATCGCCCGCTCCTTCGGGCTCTATTACGATCTTTACCGGCACTACGGTGCCCAGCCCCGGGACTACAGCCCCGAAAAACTTGCTGCGGCAAGCGCCACGGAATTTCTGACCATCGCCGCCATGCTTTTCCACCCCATTGAACGGGAGGCAAAGGAACTGTGCGAGAAGAAAAAACTGCTCGGACGAAAAAAAGCACTGGCCGCTCTGCTGCCAAACTTCGGAGCGGATCCGGAGCAGCAGGCCCGCAGTTTCTTTGCAAAACGCAGAACCGCCCTGGCCCAGCAGGAAGAAAGCAGTTTTCTGCCGGTTTCCGAGCTTCTGACCGAAAAGAAGGCCCTGACCGCCCTGGAAGACAGAATTCAGGAATGGCTGAAGCTGCCCCGGGAAACAAGACCCGGCTTTGCCGTCTTTGAGGATGACGCCGAAGATGCGCAGCACCGGGAAAACACGGAAAAATGCCGGATCCTTTCGGATGAGATTGAAAAAGCGTACGCCGTGCTGTCCGCAGCGGAAGCAGGCCGCAGTGCCCTGTTCTACTTTACGGCCGATCTGGCAGCGTCAGCGGAGTGCAGGGAAGTGCTGAAAGAGTGCCCGTCGCAGGCATTCGAACGCTGGGAAAAAACGCTGAAGGAAGAATAAACTCGGCGACATACAATAATACAAATAAAACGCCCCCTCGGAGAAAAGCTCCGCCGGCTTCACGATAAGCCTTGTGCGAGGTCTGCTCAGCGCTTATATAAGCGCGCTTCGCATCCCTCTTCCAAGTCTTCCTTGCCGGCTACGAATTTTCTCCTCGTGGGGCATTTTTATTTGGTTGATTGCAGGACAACGAAAAAATAGTACGAAATCAGGCGGAGTTTTCTCCGAAAGGACATGTTATTTTAATATCGTGCGGCCGGATGATTACCGGACGTTCATTCCCATTTTTTCGGTCAGGTCGCCCAGGCTTTTTTCATACTGCGCCCGGGTAATGGTACCGTGTTCCAGAAAAGTGTCCAGCAGCTGCTTCTGCCGCAGATACAGCTGCGTCTTTTTTTCTTCCGCCGAAACGTCCGGCAGGGTGCGATTCGTAAGATCTGTATTCATAGTGTTTTATTCGATGCAGCCTTTCCTGCGTTTATCATTTCAAAATACGTTCCGCCTATTATACCATCTCCGGGGCAATCGAAACCAACCGCCCGGAGAAAATTCGGAGCCGGTAGAGAAGACTTTCGAGGGTTTTGTGAGGCACGCGGAAGCAAGTGCCGAACAAAATCCGAGGAAGGCTTATCGTGAAGCCGGCGGAATTTTCTCCGGACGAGGTTTGATTGCCCCGGCATGTTTTAGTTGACCGGGTTAGATTGCCCCAAAATGTATATCATACGTCAAAAGTCACGCTGTAACATTTCTGCAGCGCAGTCAAATCTGTGATATACTAAAAAAAATTATTGGGAAAAAGGAGAACCTATGGATATTAAATTAATTCTTGAACGTATCAATGCCGCCTATGCGCTGCTGGGAAAAGAGCCCATTACCGAGGCTCAGTACCTGGCAATGTGTGAGGCCAACGAAGAGTATCAGGCCTTCAAAGAGACCGGAGACATATTCTTAGAAAAAGACGCCCTCCAGCAATATGAGGTCCCGGTAAGAAACGCTTTCGCCCGGACCTACCGCAGCTACCTGCGTCCGGAAAAAACGGAAGAGGACAAGCAGTTCAACCGGGCCTTTATCGACCGCATTCTCACCAAAGAAGGACAAGTGGAGCTCTTCGAAGAGACCATCCGCAGAGCCGCGGAGCTGGGTCCCGCTTTCTTTTATCCGGCTTCGGAAGAAGAAACCCGTAAATTCTACCAGGAAAATATGGGGTTCTGCGAAACCCTGATGAACATCAACTACTGCTACGAGACCATCAAGCAGATGGACGTGCAGCTGGCGCCGGAAATCCAGCGCTATTACGAAGACATGAAACTGAGCTTCGAAGCCTTCGGCCATTACAATTCCATCATTAAGATGAAGTCTTCCCCCTACTACCCGGCATTTCCGGAAACCGCAAGCCACGATATGAACGTGAGCATGCCCATCGAAATGGTCGCCTACACGTCGGTTCCGGTCAACAGCCAGGCGGGCCCGGAATACCAGGCAATGCGCAGTTTCCTGGATCACGCCATGGGTGCGGCAGACGTTTACGGCAGCGGTCAGACCGAAACCGTGCAGCAGATGACCGCAGAAGGAAAACTGCCCAAAGATATTCAGAATTATCAGGGATACTGTGAAGGCAAGCCTGCCCGGGTGGATGAAGTCATCCTCGGCATCAAGAACAAGAAGCCCCGCACCGAATTCCGCAGGCTCCCGGACGAACAGATTGCCCGCACCGAAGAACAGATGCAGCACGCTCTGGTAAGCCCCAAAGAATACAGACGGCTCTATTACCAGGCAAATCTCGGCCGTGCGCTTTACTTTGACAGGGATTACACCACCGTGCAGTCCGCAGAAGCCATCCTGGACAAAACCTTCGGACCGAAGTTCGTCTACGACGAAACGCTGCTGGAAACCCGGACCTATACCAAAGAAGTTTTCGTCCAGGAAGATTATTCGCTGCCCGAAAACTGCCCCTTTACCCCGCATCAGGCGGCCCTGATCGGCGCCGGCATTTTCTCCACCGAAGAAGTTTCCGGTCAGGAACGATCGGACGAGTTCGACAGTGCCAGAATGCGGGTAGATGCAAACTACGGTTTCTTCGTGGAAAACATGGTTTCCGGAAGACCCCGGCAAACCCTGGGCAACGTTCTGACCAACGGCTTTGTCAAAGCCAGAGCCAAGACCCCGGAAGTCATCCGGGCCTACATGAACGGCGACAAAGAAGAGCTGGCACGCTCCCTGGCCTCCGCCGTCTCCAGCTCCGTCAGAACCATCAAGATTGCCACCGCCGTGGGCACCAGCACCCTGACCAACGCCGTGGTGGCGTCGGATTGCCTGGAGCTTCTGTCTTCCGACCCGGATCTGCTGAAGATCGCAGAGGATAAAGGTTATTTAATCCCGGATGAAAAGGAAGTGCTGGCCTCCGCCAAAGGAATCTCACAAATGTTCCAGGATTTCGTGGAAAAAGGCAAGGCCTATGTCAACACACTCCGCAGCGGAGAGCAGCCTACGCCGGAAGAGACCGCGGAAATCGTCACCCTGAACCACACCCTGCAGTATCTGGCGGACTACACCAACAAGATGAACGACGCCGTCAAAGAAAGCGCCGTTTACAAATATCAGTTCGCAAAGGCGGAAGAAGCCTCCAATCTGCAGAATAAAATCCGCATTGCTGCGAACAAAAAGGCGGAAAAAGCAAAAGCCGCCTTTACAAGAGAAAGCGACCCGGCAAAAAAGGCAATTCTGCAGGCGCAGTACAACCAGCTGAAGAAAGAAGCCGATCTGGAAATGGCAAAAGAGCAGAAATCCATTTCACGCATTCTGGAACAGGGTACCATTCTATCGGAAGACCTGCCGGCAGACGAATTCTTCTGCAGTCTGGGCAAGCCCGGCGCCCTGGAAGATCTGAAGGAATACATGCGCAGCCGCAGCGACGTGCAGGCTGATGCAAAAAAAGACCCGAAGGAACTGGTCAACCTGCTGCAGCTGAATACCAACAGAGTGAATTTCGATCAAGGCAGCCGGAAGGGTCTGGGCAAGGACGACACCCGGGAGATGGAAAACTATATTCTGGAGAAATACGGAAGAACGGCCCAGAACGTGCTCACCGCGGAAAAATGCCGGAAGACCGCCCTGCATCACGAAGCTTTTGCCGGTGCACTGGCGGCAGCCCAGAGAGGCGTGCGCAACGGTTCCGCTGAATTCCAGACGGTGGAAGGTATGGCCTTCCAGCTTTACCGCGTGGAAACCATGCTGGGCGAAGGAGAAAACACCCTGAACCTGAGCAATATCAAGAAGATGTGCACGGTTTACAATCAGACCGTCCGGGCATGCAATGCCTACTTAAAGAGAAAGGCAGACCGGAAGGAACTGAACGCCGACCCGGCCTCCAAATCCGGAAAGCGAATCCGTGCGGTAAGGGAATTCCTTGGCTTCTGCAAGGAAACCAAGTGCTATTACGAAGATGCGAAGGCCCAGCTGGAGAGA
>JAZUKP010000165.1:0-2185 GCA_045643345.1 Anaerovoracaceae bacterium
CCGCAGTGGTAAACGCCACCAAGAACGGACTGAACTGCAAGAATATCTTCGAAACGGTACTGGTGGTTCCCACGAGAGTTCGTGCCTCGCGCCGGGATAAGATCAACGAACTCATGGCACATGAAGATTTCAAACGCTTCAGTGTCGGGGATCTTTACAAAAACAAAGAATATATGCCCACGTACAGGCAGTATGCAGAGAACAAGATCGATGCTGCCGCTGCGCTGGCCTATGGAGACGATGCCATCCCGGAGCTGCCCCAGTTTACGGACGTAATGCAGACCTTTACGGTTCCGGGCGTGCATCCGGGCGAAAACGCAGAGCTGGCGCAGAAATGGCTGGCTCAGCTGAGCAAGCCGGTCAAGGAGGCCAGGTTCCAGGAAATCAACCATAAAGTAGTGGAAGGAATCGGTCGGCTTGCCTCCATGAAGGGTCAGGACGCTGCGGATGCGGAATTCTACAAGAACTACCGGAAAGAAATGCGGACGCTGCTGAAGGATGCGAAGGACTATCTTGCCCTGCGGGTGGAGGCGAAAAAGTCGAAGAAGGACCCGGTATCGAAAACCCTGGGCGAAATGATTCTGCATCTGCAGACCCAGGTTCCGCTGGTATCCGCGGCCCTGAAGGAGGACCACGAAAGACAGATTCTGCAGACCCTGGATCTGGCTCACGGCATGGAAAAGCACATCGATGCGTTGGAAGAGCGGGTCAATCTGTACTGCACCAAGGATCCGGAAACGAAGCACCTGGTTCCCAAAGAAAACGTGCCGGAACATCTGGCCGGTTATGCGGAAATGGCCCAGGCAGGTCTTCAGGACCTGATTGATTTGTCCCAGAAAGGCGGATTCGATGCCATGAGCAAGGCACAGAAAAATGCGTACTACGAGGCTGTGGCGAACTGCTTTACGCGCATGCTGGCCTTTGAACAGGCGGAGTATAACCTGAAAAACCACGTGGAACCGGATACCCTGGCCCTGCAGAGTCAAACCGAAGAAGACCGGCGGATTACGGTCCGTGCCATGGCCGCCGACGCCAACCTGAGAAAAATGCTGGGCATTACTGGCGAGTTCTTAAGACCGGAGCACCTGACCGCGTTCTGCGCAGATGCAAAGTCGGTAAGCGGCGTGTTCCAGCAGCTGACGAAGGTCCGGGCTTCTATGGCCAAGCGCGATGAAATCGAAAAGAAGAACGTAGAGATTTCCGACAAGATGAAGACCATGAAGGATGCTGCGATTGCGGATGCCGCGAAAAGAAAGCAGGAGGCTGCAGCGAAGAGAAAGTTGAGGGGAAATAATCCCCCGGCAAAAGATAACGACCTGAAGATCAAGGACGTAAATCCGGACGGAATCTCGATGCATTCGTAGGCCGCGGATCTGGGCAGAGACACGCTGACCCTGCTGAACGAGATGGTGCTGATCCGGGTGTTCGACGACGCGGTAAAGCTGACCGTAAAGCATAAGGTTTACGGTGTCGGCGGGGAGATCCTTTCCCAGTCCAACACGGACCTTCCGGTCCCGGACTCTGCCCGGGCGGAGGAATTTTTGTCGGCGCTGGGATACAAAAGGCTGATGGAAATCCGGGACGACGCCTGCATTCTGAAAAAGGATGGACTGGGCGTTGTGGTGGAGGACGTAAACGAGGGCACCTGGCTGATGCTGGAAATCGAGGAAAACGAACAGTATCCGGAGATTGACCTTCTGAAGAAAAAGCTGGACGAAACCGGCCTGATCTATGATCCCGGCGATTATTTTGTAAAAAAGCGCAGCTGGTATTTGAACAGCAATCCCTAAAATAAAATCGGCAGAGCAAAATCTGCCGATTTTTTATGTGCGTTAAGGGACCGCGTCGAGTTTTGCGCAGACCCGCGCGGCGGCTTCGGAAGCCCGGGCCAGGCAGACGTCCGCGGTTTGACCTTTCAGATATTCGCTGAGAAAGACGGCAGAAAAACTGTCGCCGGCACCGACGGTGGAAACCACCTCTGTGGGAACCGCGGGGCAGCGGATCAAGGCGTCTGCCGCGGGGTCGAAGGGTAGGGAGCCCTTTCCTCCGCAGGTGAGGATGAGCAGCTTCAGGCCGGGGAACATCTGTGTCATCCGGCGCAGGGCGTCTTCGCCGCCGGAACTTTCGATGCCCAGGTTTTCCAGAACCGCCGGCAGTTCTTCGTCACTGACTTTTAAGATGGTGG
>JAZUKP010000166.1:0-5376 GCA_045643345.1 Anaerovoracaceae bacterium
GGTCTGGCGGGTCTGTTTTACGTGAAGGGCGCAGCTTATATGAAGGCCCGTATTCTGGGCTTCTGGGATCCCTGGGCAGATTCTCTGGGAGATTTCTATCAGGTGTGTCAGGGGCTGCTGGCCATGGGTTCCGGCGGATTCTTAGGCGTAGGCCTGGGCAATTCGGTGCAGAAGGCCTTCTACCTTCCGGAGCCGATGAACGATTTTATTCTGGCAATTATCGGAGAAGAACTGGGCTTTTTGGGCATTTTTGCTCTGATGGCTGTGTATCTTCTTCTGACATATTTTATTTTCAGCGTATCCGTTAAGGCAAAGGACCGCTTCGGCATGCTGCTTTCCGCAGGCGTGGGCATCCACCTGGGACTTCAGGTAATTCTGAACATTGCGGTAGTAACTGCGTCTGCGCCGCCTACCGGCGTGGCACTGCCGCTGGTGACCCTGGGCGGGAACGCCACTGCCCTGTTTATGGCGGAGCTGGGAATCGTGTATAATATATCCAAGCAGACCAGACAATCTGAAGTACAGGAGCAGGTATGAAAGTAATCGTTTCCTGCGGCGGCACCGGCGGACACATTTACCCGGGCATTGCCATCGCAGATAAAATCAAAAAAGAAAATCCGGACGCTGAGATTCTTTTTGTGGGAACCAAAACCGGCATGGAAAACAATCTGGTGCCCGCAGCGGGCTATGCTATCCGGGGCATCGAGGCCCGGGGCTTTGACCGAAAGCATCTTCTGAAGAATTTCAAAACCTTAAAAGATGTGCTTTTGGGAAGCTCCGAGATGAAAAGCGTGCTGGCGGACTTTTCGCCGGACCTGGTGATCGGAACCGGCGGTTACGTGACCGGCCCGGTGCTGCTGCAGTCTCATAAGCATAAAATCCCCTGTTTCGTGCATGAGCAGAACGCCATGCCCGGGGTGGCCAATAAGCTGATTTCCCGCTTTGCGGACAAGGTTTTTGTATCCTTCGACGGAACGCAGGAATACTTTGCGCATCCGGAGCGGGCGGTGCTTTCCGGGAATCCGGTGCGGGCGGAGTTTGCCAGCCTGAACCGGGAAGAATGCCGGAAGACACTTGGTTTGACCGACAGCGAAACCATGATCCTGATCTTCGGCGGCAGTCTGGGTGCACAGGTCATCAATAATGAGGCGGTGCAGCTGATGCAACGGCTGGAAAAGGAAGGCCGCAAAGATATTAGGGTAATCTTCGTCACCGGAAACCGTTACTACGAAGATATTCTGAAGATTATTGACGGCAACGGCGACGGAAAACTTCCGGAGTTCGTCACCCTGATGGCGTACGCCTACAATATGCCGGAGCTGATGTGCGCGGCGGATGTGGTGGTGAGCAGATCCGGCGCAATTGCAGTTTCCGAAATCGCAGCCTGCGGCCGGCCCAGCATACTGATTCCTTCGCCGAATGTAACCGCAAATCATCAGTATTACAATGCAAAGGCGCTGGCAGATAAAAACGCGGCCATTTTGCTGGAGGAAAAGGATCTGGAAAGTGAAAGCGTGGACCTGTCCGAAGAAATTATCGCCCTGGCGGATGACAGAACCCGTCTGGAAGCCATGGCGGCTGCGGCGAAAGCCATGGGCCGCATGGATGCAGTGGATATTATTTACAGCAATTTGGGATTATAGATGGCAGAATACACAGAAAAACCGGAACAGCAGGCTCCGGTAAAAAAGAAGAAAAAACGCAGAAAGAAGCACTACTTTTTACGGCTGCTGATTGCAATCGTACTGCTGGCAGGGGCTATCGTTCTGATCTCCGGCCCGATGTTTCATGTTAAGGGCTTTGCGGTAAAGGGTAATAAATATTATACCCCCGGTCAGATCCAGGAGCTTTGCGGCATTTCCACCGGCAAGAATATAATCTTCGAAACAAAGCTGAAGGAAGGCAGAGATAAGCTGCTGGAAAGCCCTTATATCAAGACGGCCAAGCTCAGCCGGAAGTATCCCGGCACGGTGGTAATCGAGGTGGAGGAGCGGCAGGAATACGCAGCGGTTCCCTTCGGCGAGAAGTTCATAATTATCGATTCGGACGGGATTGTATTAAGACTTACCGATATCGCCCCGGAAATTCCCGTGGTGGAGGGCTTTACGATTCTGGATGCGGAGGAAGGCAAGCCTCTTTCCGTGGAGCAGGGATATCTGCTGAACGGCGGTCTGGGATTGATGGCGAAGGCGGAAGGTATGGACTTCTACTTTGAACGCATCGATTTAAGTGCGATCTCCGTAAAGGCTTATATTTACTATAATCGGTACTATTGTGAGGGTTCTCTGGAGAATCTGACCGCCAATCTTACCGCCATTAAGGCGATGGTGGAGGACCAGTATCGCAGCGGAATTTCCCACGGAAAAATTATCGTGGGCTCCAACGGATATTTATCTTTCGCTCCCTGAGAAATTTTTTTCAAAACAATAGTGTAAAAAAACACACGATATAGTATAATGAGACGATAAGTATCACTTTATATAGTTGGGAGGCAAGAGATGCCGATTTTAGATTTTGAAGCACCGGCGGAAGCTGCTGCGAACATTAAGGTTATAGGAATTGGCGGCGCCGGCTGCAATGCGGTGAACCGTATGATAGAGTCCAATCTTCAGGGCGTGAGCTTTGTTGCCGTAAATACGGATAAGCAGGCTTTGAACAAGTCCAAGGCTGAAACGAAGGTTCAGATTGGTGAAAAACTGACCAGAGGACTGGGTGCGGGCGGAAATCCTGAGGTAGGACAGAAGTCTGCGGAGGAGAGCCTGGAAGCGATTGAAAATTACGTTGCCGGAAGCGATCTGGTATTCATTACCGCAGGCATGGGCGGCGGCACAGGCACAGGTGCGGCTCCCATTATTGCCAAGGCGGCGAAGACCTCCGGCGCACTGACCATCGGCGTGGTGACCAAACCCTTCGGCTTTGAAGGAAAAAAGAGAAAAGAACACGCAGAACTGGGAATCAAGTTCCTGAAGAATTATGTGGACTCCCTGGTGGTGGTTCCCAACGATAAGCTGCTGCTGATTTCCGACAAGAATACCAGTATCCTGAACGCCTTCTCTATGGCAGATGAAGTGCTGAAGGACGGCGTGGAGGGTATTTCCACTCTGATTTCCGATTCCGGTCTGATCAATCTGGACTTTGCGGACGTAAAGACCATTATGAGCGACCGCGGCATTGCCCACATGGGCGTAGGCAGAGGTTCCGGCGAAAACAGAGTCAAGGACGCCATTCAGAACGCCATCGAAAGCCCGCTGCTGGAGACCAATATCAAGGGCGCCAAGGGCATTCTGCTGAATATTGTGGGCGGCTACGATCTGGGTATGCTGGAGGTATCCGACGCTTCCGAGATCATCCACGATCAGGTTTCCGAGGATGCTATGATTATCTTCGGCGCATCCATCCGGGAAGAAATGGAAGGCGAGATCCAGGTTACGGTTATCGCCACCGGCTTCGAGGATGATAAGGCAAGACCGGAGGAAAAGATCGACAGCTACACCCAAAGCGACGATGTGGAAAGATATGTTTCTTCTCAGTCCGACCCGCTGTACCGGAAGTTCGATTCCACCATGCCCAAGGAGGCAAGTCTGGAGGAAGAACTGAAGGCAATCCGCGGAGAAAGCGGCGAGGTGGAAGCAGACCTTTCCGAACTTCTCAGATCTACTTCCGAACCGAAGAAGAGCCCTACCGGCGAATTCGATGACGCCTTCAGCAGGGCTTTTAAGGAAAGAAATCCGGAAACACAGAAGGATGACACGGAGTTCCCGATTCCCTCCTTCTTAAAGAACAGATTTACAAAGCAGTAAAAAAGCAGGCTCAGTGCCGAGGCCGGTGGATACACCGGCCTCTTTTGAAATAAAGGGCAAATGAAAGTAATCAGCTCCAGAGACAATCCCATCATCAAGGAAACCGCATCCCTGAAAGAAAAGAAATACAGGGATGCTCTTGGATTGTATCTGGTGGAAGGGCCGAACCTGGTTAAGGAACTCATGGAATTCGGGGGAAGGCCGCGGTTCATATTTCTGAAGGCCGGGGCAGATGCAGAGGCGCAGGAGATTGCGGCTCTTGCAAAGGAGCCTGCGGCCGTATATGAACTTACCGGAGAGGTATTCGCGAAAATCTGCGACACCGGCACGCCCCAGGGCATCGTCGCGGTGGCAGAAAAGAAAAACTGGTCGGAGGAGGAATTCTTCCGGCAGGCAGGAGACGGCAACGTGCTGGTACTGGACCGAATCCAGGATCCGGGCAACGAAGGCACTCTGATCCGCATGGCGGAGGCTATGGGTTTTAAAGGCATTCTCTTTATCAAGGGCAGTGCGGATCCCTACCAGCCGAAAGTGGTGCGGGCAGCCGCCGGGGCAATATTAAGAACTCCCATGTTCTTTGTGTCCGGCCCGGAAGAACTGCTGGAAATGCTGGCGCGCCGGGGCAAGACGCCTTTTGCTGCCGCCATGGATGCGCCCCGTGCCATTCACGAGACTGATCTTCGGAAAAACGCAGCTATTATTATCGGAAACGAAGGATCCGGCATTTCCCCGGAGCTGATGGAGAAAGCGGAAAAGATTAAGATTCCCATGAGCGGAAAGACCGAATCCTTGAACGCGGCCATTGCGGGCGCGATTATAATGTACGAATCACAGAGGCAAACAATATGAAAGAACAGCTTATCAAACTGCTGGAAGAAGCAAAAGCCGCCGCAGCGGGTCTGCGGAGTGCAGAGGAAGTGGAGGCACTTCGGGTAAAGCTTCTCGGCAAAAAAGGTGAAATTACCGAAATTCTCCGGTCTATGAAGGATCTGGCCCCGGAAGAAAGAAAGACCATGGGCCAGCTGGCCAACGATACCAAGGCGCAGATTGAAGCGCTCATCAGCGAAAAGAAAGCGCAGCTCCAGGCTGCGGAAAAGGCTGCCAAGCTGGAAAAGGAAGCCATCGACGTAACCGAGCCGGGCGTAAAGCAGAAGCTGGGCGCCAGCCATCTGGTTTCCAAGACCATCGACGAGATTACCGAAATCTTCATGAGCATGGGATTCTCCGTGGCAGAAGGTCCGGAAGTGGAGACGGTTTACTATAACTTCGATGCGCTGAATGCGGGTCCCAACCACCCCTCCAGAGATATGACCGATACCTTCTACATCGACGATCAGACCATCTTGAGAACCCAGACTTCTCCGATTCAGGTCAGAACCCTGCTGAAAGAGAAGCTGCCCATCCGGGTCATCGCACCGGGCAGAGTATTCCGCTGCGACACACCGGACGCCAGCCATTCTCCCATGTTACACCAGCTGGAAGGTCTGGTGGTAGATGAGGGCATTATCATGGCGGACCTGAAGGGTACTCTGGATATCTTTGCCAAGAAGATGTTCGGTGAAAATAACAGGACCAA
>JAZUKP010000167.1:0-6408 GCA_045643345.1 Anaerovoracaceae bacterium
TGGAACGCCCCCAGATTTATAAAGACGAAATCCGGCTCAAGTTCAGCCAGAATCTGCAGACCGGCAACGACGTGGTCATTCTGGAAAATCTGGGCTTTGCCTATCCCGACGATCTCCGGAATTTCCTGTTCTCCGGCGTGGATTTTATTATCAAAAAAGGTGACCGGGTCTGCATTACCGGCCCCAACGGTGTGGGAAAAACCACGCTTTTAAAGATGCTCATGGGAAGGCTTCGGCCTGTGGAAGGCCGCATCAAGCTGGGTACCAACGTGGTGCCGGCTTACTACGATCAGCAGCAGGAGAATCTGAACCCGGCCAACACGGTGCTGGAAGAGGTGTACAACTGCCCCGGTGTGATTATCGGACCCGGCGAGTATGCCAGCATCGAAAGCCGCTATACCCAGACGGAGCTGCGCAGTATTCTGGGCGCATTCTGTTTCCGGGGCGACGACGTGTTCAAGCGGGTAGGAGACCTGGCCGGCGGCGAAAAGGCCCGGCTGTCTCTGCTCAAACTGATGATGTCCGGCGCCAATGTGCTGGTGCTGGATGAACCCACCAACCATCTGGATATTACCTCCAAGGAAGTGTTCGAGGACGCCCTGCTGGCTTTCCCCGGCACGGAGATCATCGTGTCCCACGACCGCTATCTGATCGACCGGGTGGGCACCAAACATCTGCAGCTGGGGGTGACGGAGGAAGCGGATCTTGCGCCCCGGGAAACAAAAACATCCGGCAGTGCAGAGGACCGCATGGCCAAAAAGCAGGCGGAAACCCAGCGCCGCCGTCAGGAAAAGAAGAAGGCTGCCGCCGAAGAGAAGGTAAGCGCACTGGAAGCGGAAGTGGCACAGATTGAGGCGCAGCTGTGCCTGCCGGAGGTATTCGGTGACGCGGCCAAGGCGCAGGCGCTTTCCGTGCAGCTGCAGAAAAAAAAGGAAGAACTGGATGCCGCCTACGAGGCGTGGATGATGCTGGAATAAAAAGCTTCGGGTACCGGTGTCCGGACTTTTTGCGGTCCCGGCGAAATGATGAAAATTTATGCAAGGCAGGAGAAGATTTCTCCTGCTTTTTTCATGCTTTGTTTTACAAAGGAGCACCTTCGTTTTATAATAAACTTATAAAATTATAAACACAGGAAATTAGGGCGGTGTATGGCGGACTTATTTTTGACGGAAGCGGACAGACAAAAGAATTATGTATTTCTGGGCGAGGCCGGCTGCGGTAAATCCGAAATCGCGATGAATCTGGCGGTAAATCTGGCGGCGAAAAACAGCCGGGTCCACCTTTTCGATCTGGATATGAGCAAGCCTCTGTTTCGGTCCAGAGATCTGGCGGAGTTTCTGACTCAAAAAGCTGTAACCCTGCACTACCAGGAGCAGTTCATGGATGCGCCTACCCGGGTGGGCGGAGTGGAAGCTTTGCTGCGCAGCAGCGAGGACCGGGTAATCCTGGATGTAGGCGGCGATTATATCGGCGCACGGGCGGTGGGAGCCTATGCACCGCTTTTAAACCGTGACGATACGGCTGTCTGCTACGTGATTAATCCCTTCCGACCCTGGTCGGACAGCCTGGAACACATCGGCATGGTGCTTTCTCAGGTATTGGGCGTATCGCACATTGCTTTTGATCGCCTGCACTTTATTGCCAACCCGAATCTGGGACCGGGTACCGGAAAGGAAGATTTTCGGGAGGGCTGCAGACTTCTGGAACCGCTTCTTGCCGCGGGTGTATCCATCGATTGCTGCTGCGCAGAGGAGAAGCTGTGCCGGGAACTGTCGGACAGCCTCGACCTGCCCCTTATGCCCCTGCGGCTGTATCTGTCTTATCCCTGGGAGATCCATTCCGGCGAAAGGTGTTCGTCGGCAGAACATAAAGGAGAAAAAATATGAAAATTGAGGTCATTGCAGAACGATGCAAGAGCTGCGGCTACTGCGTAAAGTTCTGCCCGAATCAGGTTCTTGCCATCGGGAAGAACGTTAATTCCAAGGGCTATGAATATGTAACGGCGGTAAACGAAGACGAATGTGTCAGCTGCTGCATCTGTGCCCGCATCTGTCCTGACGGGGCGATCAATGTGTACAAGTAAGGAGAATCGATCATGTCCAGAGTATTTATGAAAGGCTGCGAAGCCATGGCGGAAGCTGCCGTCCGCGCAGGCTGCCGTTTCTTCGCAGGATATCCGATTACACCCCAAAATGAAATTCCGGAGTATATGTCCCGTCGTCTGCCCGAGGTGGGCGGCACCTTTATTCAGGGAGAAAGTGAAGTAGCCTCCGTCAGCATGGTTTACGGTGCGGCTTCCGCAGGCGTCCGGGCGATGACTTCTTCGTCCAGTCCGGGAATATCCTTAAAGAGCGAGGGAATCTCTTACTGCGCCTCCGCGCGGATTCCCATGGTATACATTAACGTATCCAGAGGCGGCCCCGGTGTGGGTTCCATTCAGCCTGCGCAAATGGACTATTTCCAGGCCACCAAGGCTTCCGGCAACGGCGGCTTCCGCATGCGGGTCTTTGCTCCTGCTACCGTGCAGGAAGCGGTGGATATGGTATACGGAGCCTTCGATTACGCAGATAAAGACCGCAATCCGGTACTGATTCTCTCCGACGGCGTGGTGGGAACCATGATGGAACCCGTGGTTCTGCCGGAAATGCGTTCTGAAGAAGAAATTGCTGCCATTCGGGAAAGCAAGCGTTCCTGGGCGGCAGTGGGTCATCCGCTGGATTATGCGCACAGAGCCTGGATTCAGCCGGGCCAGTGGTCTACGGAAAAACAGCAGGAAGAAAACGAAAAGGCTGCGGCTCTGTACGAATCCTGGGAGGCGGATGCCCAGGCGGAGACGTATCTTTTGGACGACGCGGAGCTGGTACTGACAGCCTACGGAATTTCCGCCCGCATTGCCCGCTCTGCCGTGGATGTGCTGCGCAGCGAAGGCATCCGGGCCGGTCTGCTGCGGCCAATTACGCTCAGTCCCTTCCCCAAAGCCTGGTTCGACGCGCTGCCCTACGAACAGATGAAGGGTATTCTCAGCGTGGAAATGTCCATACCGGCACAGTATATGCAGGATGTGGAGGCGGCGGTAAAGGAACGCTGCCCGGTTTGCCCCTGTCTGTGTTCCGGTGGAAACATTATCAGCCGCGATGCAATCGTAAAAGCCGCAAAGGTCATGATGGAGGGATAGCAGCATGGAATTGATTTATTCGAGAACAAAAACTATTCAGGAAGACAAAGTTTCCGGCTTCTGCCCCGGCTGCATGCACGGAACGGTAATGAAGCTCATCGGAGAAGTTCTGGAAGAACTGAATGTAGTGGAAAAGACTACCTGTGTACTGGGTATCGGCTGCTGCGGTCTGCAGATGGACTACATGGCCTACGACAATACCACTTCGCCCCACGGCAGAGCCTGCGCGGTAGCCACCGGCATCAAGCGGGCCAACCCCAACGGTCTGGTATTTACCTATCAGGGGGACGGCGACCTGGCTTCTATCGGTCTTTCCGAGACCATGTTTGCCGCCAACCGGGGAGAGAACATCTCGGTCATCTTTATCAATAACGGAATCTACGGCATGACCGGCGGGCAGATGGCACCAACCACCCTGCTGGGAATGAAGGCGTCCACCGCCCCCTGGGGCCGCAAAGCGGAAGAACACGGCTACCCCATGCACATGTGCGAGATTCTCAATCAGCTGACTGCACCGGTATACCTGGAGCGCACCAGCTGCAATACACCGCAGAATGTCATGCGCACTAAAAAGGCCATCAAAAAGGCCTTTACCAACCAGCTGGAGGGCAGAGGCTTCTCCATGGTGGAGATCGTGACCAGCTGTCCCACCAACTGGGGCCTGGATCCGCTGGCTGCCCTGGATTATATCGAAGAAAAAATGCTGCCGGAGTTCCCGCTGGGAGTCATCCGCGATCGCTAAAGGAGGAGAAATATGGAAACCAATCTTTGCGTAGCCGGCTTCGGCGGACAGGGTGTAATGTCCCTGGGAAAATTTCTGGCCGATGCAGCCTGCAATTCTACAGAGAAGAACGTAAGCTTTTTCCCATCCTACGGGGCGGAGCAGCGGGGCGGTACCGCCAACTGCTTTGTGGTGATTTCCGATGGATTTATCGGATCTCCTATCAGCGATAAAATGGACGATTTGATCGTGATGAACGGTCCGTCTCTGGATAAATTTCTGCCCCGTTTAAAGCAGGGCGGACGGCTTTTTATCAATTCTTCCATCGTTTCCGCAGAAAATATTCCGGCGGAGCTGGAACTGGTGCAGGCACCGGTCACCGAAATGGCCCTGGAACTGGGCAGTTCCAAGGTGCTGAATGTGATCATGCTGGGCGTATACCTGGGCTATACCCACGTGATCGATCCGGCAGTGGTCTGGGAAAGCATCGAAGAAAAGCTGGCATCCAAGCCCAAGCTGATGCCTTTAAACCGTCAGGCCTTCTCCATGGGTCTGGAAATCGGTGAAAAACAGAGAAAAGGAGAATAGAGATGGTCTATACATCTTTTGCACAGATTATTGCAGCGGCAAAAAGTCTGCCGGAACGGGCCCGCATGGCCGTGGCCGCGGCAGATGACCCGCATTCCGTAGAAGCGGCCCTTACCGCCCGCCGGGAGGGCATTGCCGACCCGATTTTCGTGGGAAATAAAGAAAAGATCAAGGAAATCCTTGCCGGCATGGGCGAAAGCGTACCGGAAGAGGATATCGTGGATGCGGCGGACGTGCAGGACGCGGCGGAAAAGGCCGTGGCATTGATCCGGGCCGGAAAGGCAGACTTTCTGCTGAAGGGATATCTGGACACCAAGGTGCTTTTAAAGGCAGTGGTCAACAAAGAGCATGGGCTGGGTACGGGCTGCGTCATGAGCCATTTTACGCTTTTCGAGGTACCAGGCTATCATAAGCTGCTGGCGCCGGTGGACGGGGGTATGGTGACTTATCCCACCCTGGAACAGAAAAAAGACATCATCAATAACTCCGTAAAAGCGCTGCGGGCCATCGGCTACGACTGCCCCAAGGTGGGCGTACTGGCCTGCGTGGAGAAGCTGAATCCCAAGATGCCGGAAACCGTGGAAGCGGACGCTTTAAAGCAGATGAATCTGCAGGGCGAGATTAAAAACTGCATCGTGGAAGGACCCATCTCCTACGACTGCGCCGTATCGAAGGAAATCTGTGAAATCAAGGGCTACGAAAGCCCCTGCGCTGGAGACTGCGACCTTCTGATTGCTCCCAACATTCATGCGGGCAATATCATGGGCAAAATGCTCTCCGTTACCTGCGGCGCCAAAATGGCGGGCTTTATCGTGGGTGCAAAGTGCCCCATCGCCATGACCAGCAGAGGCTCCAGCGCGGAAGAGAAATATACCTCCATCGTTCTGGCGGCTCTGGCGGCCAAAGGACTGGCAGAGGAGGCGTAGACCATGGAAAAAATACTGGTCATCAATCCCGGCTCCACCTCCACCAAAATCGCGTATTTCGAAGGAAATACCCAGCAGTGGAAGGAAAGCATCGGGCACAGCGCGGCGGAGCTGGCTCCCTATGAAACCATCTGCGATCAGATGGAGATGCGCAGCGCGCTGGTGCAGAAGGCCATGGAAGACCACGGCGTAAAGCTTTCCGATCTTTCCTGTCTGGCAGCCCGGGGCGGCACCATCTGTCCCATGCAGAGCGGTCCCTACGAAGTAAACGAGAAAATGACGGAAATCATCCGCACCCATCCCCAGGACCAGCACGCGTCCATTCTGGGCGCTCTGATTGCCTATGACCTGGCGCAGAAGGTCGGATTAAAGGCTTATATTTACGACGCGGTAACCGTGGACGAACTGCTTCCGGTGTGCCACGTCACCGGTCTTCCCGAAATTCGCCGGGTAGGACAGGGGCACCATCTGAACATGCGGGCCGCAGCCCTGAAATACTGCAAAGACGCCGGTATCGACTACTATTCCAGCACCCTGCTGGTGGCCCATCTGGGGGGCGGCATTACCGCCAGCCTGCAGATGAACGGCCGGGTGGCGGACATGAGCAACGACGAAGACGGACCCTTTGCCCCGGAACGGGCGGGATGTCTTCCGGCCACGCCCTTTGCGGATCTGTGCTTCTCCGGAAAATACACCCGGGATCAGGTGCAGAAGCTTCTCAAGGGAAAGGGCGGTCTTTGTGCCTGGCTGGGCACCGGAGACAGCCGGGAAGTGGAGCAGATGATTGCGGACGGAAACGAAACGGCAAAGCTGGTATACGAGGCCATGGCACTGAACGTGTCCAAGGCCCTGGCCCGACTGACGCCTCTTTGCAAAGGGAAAGTGGACCAGATTATCCTGACCGGCGGCATTGCCTACTCCGAATACTTTACGGGCATGATTAAAGAGCAGGTGGAATGGATCGCACCGGTAACGGTAATTCCCGGCGAAAACGAAAT
>JAZUKP010000168.1:0-6287 GCA_045643345.1 Anaerovoracaceae bacterium
AGTACTCTTCCCGCAGAATGCGCTCCGCCTCTTCCCGGCCCAATTTGCCGGAAAGCTCGGAGTAGAGCTTCTTGGGACGTACGCCCACCAGAATGCCCCAGTCCTGGGTCTTGCCCGTCTTTTCGGAAAGAAAATCGTAGAGGACCCTGCCCCTTACAAATTTCGAATCCGAATCCGGAATAATTACGTCAAATTCTTTATTTTCGTCGTCCGGAAGACACAGTTCGAATTCATCCGCCCGGATAAACTCTTTCGCCAGTTCTCCCAGATCGTATTTTGCTTTTTCTGTTGGAGCACAAATTCTATACAAAGGGATTGCACCTCTTTTCAAATCCAATGGAAGTTTCGTTTCCGTGTCCCGGGAACACTTCCGTATCCTCCGGCAAAACGAACAGTTTTTCCCGGATGGAAACAACCAGTTTTTCCGCATTGCCGCCGGGAAAATCCGTCCGGCCCACAGAACCGAAAAACAGGGTATCGCCGGAGAACAGCAGGTCATCACAGAGAATGCACATGCCGCCCGGGGTATGTCCCGGGGTTTCGATAAAGCGGAACTGCATACCGGCCATTTCCAGACTCTCTCCGTCCGAGACCTCCCGGTCCGCCCGGATTCCGCCCTTTCCCATGCTTTTGTCCCGGTCCAGCAGAAAGTTTCTTTCCGCCCGGCAGGCCACCAGCTGAATTTCCGGAAATGTCTTTTTCAGCAGCTCTATCCCGCCGGTATGGTCTCCGTGGCCATGGGTCAGCAGAATATAGCGGGGCATAAGCCCCAGCTTTTCAATATCGTAATATATTTTTTCAAATTCGTAGCCCGGATCCACGATCAACGCATCCCTGGTTTCTTTGGAATACACCAGATACACGTTGGTAGCATAGGCACCGGCCACATATCTAATAATTTGTCCGGAAAACATCCAATACTCCTTTTACCTGACGGATTCTCGCCAGAACCTTTTCGATATCCCCCGTGTTGGAAATACTGATTACAAAGTTCATGGTACAAAGACCGGTCTTGTCGCTCTTGGCATTGGCCGAGTTGATATTTACGTCCATTTCCTCCATAATCCGGGAAATATCCGCAAACAGGCCCTTCCGGTCGTCTGCCAGCACCGTAATGGCTGCGTCGAAGTTCATCTGACTCTTGTTCAGATCCCACTCCACGTGAATCATTCTTCCCTGCTCACTTTCCGGCAGAGAAAGCATGTTGATGCAGTCTTTGCGGTGGATGGAAATGCCTCTGCCCTTGGTGGTATAGCCCACGATTTCATCGCCGGGAACCGGACTGCAGCACTTGGCGTAGTGAATCAGCAGGTCTGAAATGCCTTCGATGGTAACACCGGCGTTCTTCGCGTCGGGCCGCTTGGCCAGCAGCTCCTGCTGCTTCTGAAGACGCTCCTGACGGCGCAGCTCCGCCTGTTCTTCTTCCCGGAAGAATGAAAGACACATCATCAGCGTCTTGTTGACAATGCCGCCGCCGTTGGCCAGCGCGCTGTACAAATCCTCCGGAGAAGAATATTCCTGGGCCTTGGCTGCCCGGGAAATAAAGTTGGCTTTCAGCACCGTTTCCGGATCCAGATTCTTGTTCTTGCAGGCCTTCAGCAGCGCTTCTTTTCCCTTGGCGGGATCTGCTCCGGCATTTTCCTTCTTCAGATACTGCCGGATTTTATTTTTTGCAGAATTGGTCTTAACGATTTTCAGCCATTCCGGCGTAGGTCCGGAGGAATTGGGGTTGGTGACGATATCCACGATTTCTCCGTTGCGGAGAATATAGTCCTTGGCCACCATCTTGCCGTTGACTCTGGCACCCACACAGTGGATGCCTACCGCCGTATGCACCTTAAAGGCAAAATCCAAAGGGGTGGAGCCTGCAGGAAGCTCCATGACGTCGCCCTTCGGCGTAAACACGAATACCTGGTTGCTGAAAAGGTCCACCTTCAGCGTATCCATGAACTCCTTGGAGTCGTTCATATCGTACTGCCATTCCAGCGTCTGACGCACCCAGGCCAGCTTGGTTTCATCTTCGACGGCTTTGTCGTCGATTCCCTCTTTATATTTCCAATGGGCGGCAATACCGTATTCTGCCACCCGGTGCATTTCCGTGGTTCGGATCTGTATTTCGAAGGGCATGCCGCTGCTCGAAAGCACGGTGGTGTGAAGGCTCTGATAATGATTGGACTTGGGCATGGCCACATAGTCCTTGAATCTGCCGGGAATGGGCGTCCACCGGGTATGTACGGCACCCAATACCGCGTAGCAGTCCTTTACGGTATCCACGATAACCCGGATTGCCGTCAGGTCGAAGATTTCATCCAGGGTTTTGTTCTGGTATTTCATCTTCTTGTAGATGCTGTAGAAATGCTTCTGTCTGCCGGTGATCTCGTGCTTCATGTTCAGACCGGACAGGACTTCTTCCACCTGAGACATCAGATTGACGATACCTTCCGGATTGGAAGCCTGCCGCCGGTTCACTTCCTCGGCCAGACTGGCGTACGCCTCCGGTTCCAGTACCCGGAATGCAATATCCTCCAGTTCGAACTTAAACTTATAAATACCCAGACGAGAAGCAATGGGCGCGAAAATCTCCAGGGTTTCCCGGGATTTCTGAATCTGTTTTTCCGGCGTCTGGAATTCGATGGTCCGCATATTGTGCAGACGGTCTGCCAGTTTGATTACCAGAATCCGGATATCTTTTGTCATGGCCATAAACATCTTGCGGACGTTTTCGGCCTGTTCTTCTTCTTTGGTTGTATACTCCAGGTTGGTCAGCTTGGTAACGCCGTCCACCATGGTGGCAATGTCATCGCCGAACTCCTGTCTGCAGTCTTCCAGCGTATACTCCGTATCTTCCACAACATCATGAAGCAGACCGGCAGCGAGACAGTGATCATCCATTCCCAGATCCGCCAGGATGACACCCACGGCTTTGGGATGAATAATATAAGGCTCGCCGGACTTTCTTTTCTGTCCGTTATGCAGCTGATCCGCCTTGTTGTAAGCTCTCTCCAGCAGTTCCCTGTCGTAACTCGGGTTCAAGGAGAGCAATTCATCGATGTATTCGCTCATTCCTCAATTACAAAAATAAGGCATGCGTGCACCGAAAAGCACACATGCCATATCAAACAGCAATAAATTAATCTTCCTTCGGAATTTCGTCTACCTTGTCTTCCTTTTTGGAAAGCTTCTTAATATTCTTCGGAGACGGAGTTTCTGCCTTTTCTTCTGCTGCAGAATCGTCTTTCTTTCCGGGAGCAGGAATTTCTCTGTTTAAAATGCTGTTGATCGCAGCCTTGGAAATCTCAAGCTTTGTCTTTTCGGAACCGGAAGCAATCGTAACTTTGTCGTCCTTAATACGAACCACTGTGCCATAGAATCCTCCGATGGTGAGTATTTCATCGCCGACCTGAAGATTATTGCGAAGATTGCTCATTTCCTTATCTCTCTTCTTCTGAGGACGTATCGAGAAAAGATACAGAGACAGAGATAAAAAGAGAATCATTATAAGGTAATACCAAAGTCCGGCATTTGATGTTGTCGTTGCAGTTGCAAAAGTAGTATACATAAAAACCTCCTAGTTCATTACCTTACTATTATAAACGATACAGTCTTTTCTGCAAGGAAAATTTATATTTTTTAACCTTTCAAATTCCTTGAATTCTGAGATTTTGCGTGTTAATATATCTGTTGTGCGCCGGTGTGATGGAATTGGCAGACGTGCGGGACTCAAAATCCCGTCCTGGCAACAGGGTGCGGGTTCGACCCCCGCCACCGGCACCATGGGACCCGATGCTTTGTTTTCGGGTCCTTTTCATTTTTTCTTCACAATTACGGGCTACAATGGCCGCAAAAGGAGGAAATAATCTTATGCTTAGAGATTTCTTATATTGGGTGGTCCGGCAGATCGCCTTTGCCCACGACTGGTTTATGTCCCTCAACAACAAATGGGAATTCTCCCTGAGTGACAAAGCGATGCATTTTATTGTAATCGGCCTGCTGGGCATGGCTATTTTCCTGGTGGTGAATCCGATTTTCAAATTTCTTGCCAAGCGGCAGAAAATCGGCATCGCCTCCTGGTTTTACACCGTTACTGTTATCGTGGTCATTACCTTTGCCATAGAAATCGGTCAGAAAATTACCAAAACCGGTACCATGGATTTTGCCGATATCGTTTTCGGCATTGCGGGCTTTCTGGCCCTGCACCTGGCCTATCTTATTATAACATCCATCTACCGGCTGCTGAAAAAAGCGCTTTCCAAGAGCGGAAAACACGACAAAAAATACGCGCCTCTGTTATTTCGGAAATGAATTTCATCACGCAAAAAGGACTCCGCGTCCGGAGTCCTTTTCATTTTGTCTTTAGCTAAAGTATTATCTTGAATTACTCTTCTGCTACGATTGCCTGACCGTCATAATAGTTGCAGTTCGGGCATACTCTGTGCGGAAGCTTCGGCTGGTGGCACTGCGGGCAAATAGAGATTCCCGGTGCTGCCTTAACCATATTTGCAGACTTTCTGCTGCTTAACTTAGCCTTGGACGTTCTTCTTTTTGGTGTTGCCATTTTATCAGAACCTCCTTTCCTATAAATTACTAACTAACGAAAACCACTGTATTATAAGTAAACGAATGGTTTTTGTCAAGCATTTTTTATTTTGTTACCAAAGCCATGGTATCCTTTGCGATCATCAGCTCTTCGTTGGTCGGGATTAAGAGAACCTTAATCTTGGAATCGTCTGCGGAGATTACGGTTTCTTCGCCGCGAATATCGTTCTTCTGCGGATCCAGCTTGATGCCAAGGAAGTCCATATCCTTGCAGATTGCTTCTCTGGTGGTAATGCTGTTTTCGCCGATGCCTGCGGTAAATACAACCGCATCTGCGCCGTTCATTTCCGCCAGATATGCGCCGATGTAGAACTTCACTCTCTGGGCAAAAATGTCCAGAGCCAGCTTTGCTCTTTCGTTGCCTGCGTTGGCAGCTTCTTCTACGTCTCTTGCATCGGAGGAAACTCCGGAAACACCCAGAAGACCGGACTTCTTGTTCATAATGGTATCCATTTCGGCAAGAGTCTTTCCTTCTTTTTCTGCGATGAACGGAACGATTGCCGGGTCGATAATACCGCAGCGGGTACCCATTTCAAGGCCTTCCAGCGGGGTAAGACCCATAGATGTATCGTAGCACTTGCCGTTCTTGATGGCGGATACGGATGCGCCGTTGCCCAGGTGGCAGGAAATAATGGTGGTATCTTCCAGTTTCTTGCCAAGCATTTCTGCAGCCTTCATGGCAATGTATCTGTGAGAGGTTCCGTGGAAGCCGTAGCGTCTTACGGAATACTTTTCATAATATTCATAGGGCAGCGGATAGATGTAGCTCTTTGCCGGCATGGACATACCGTTGGAGGTGTCGAATACGGCTACCTGCGGGGTGCCCGGCATCAGCTTTTCGCATGCTTCGATACCCATCAGGTTTGCAGGGTTGTGCAGCGGTCCCAACGGGATGCATTCCTTGATTGCTTCCTTGCAGGCTTCGTCTACCAGGCAGGATGCGGTGAACTTTTCTCCGCCGTGGAGTACGCGGTGGCCTACGGCACCGATTTCGCTCATGGAGCTTACAACGCCGTGAACCGGATCTGCGATGGCGTCCAGAACCAGACCGATAGCTACGGTGTGGTTCTCCATCGGAGTTTCTACAACATACTTGTCTCCCGGCTTCTTGTGGGTCAGAACGGAACCGTCCATTCCGATTCTTTCTACAAGACCTTTGCAGAGGACTTCATCATTGTCCATGTTAATCAGCTGGTACTTCAGAGAAGAGCTTCCGCAGTTTACAACTAAAATCTTCATAAAATTATTCCTTTCACAATAATGAATTACCAAATAACCTACTTATTATAGCTTAGATTTATAAGGCTTGCAAACATAATCCGAGTTCGAATACAGGTCTTTTCCGAAGATTACGGAATAAATATCGTCTGCCAGTACATCCGCGGCAAGAAAAGGATTCTCTTTGCCGTCCCCGGGACGCACCCCGCTGTAAAGCCGCAGACCGGAATCCCGCAAAATCTGCCGGCCGGCCGCATTAAATGCCAGCACGTGAGCGTAAGGCTCGGGAGGAACGGATTTATCTATTCCCAGCAGCAGCTTTAAAAGACAGCGCTGCACTCTGGCCCTGGGATACCTTTTGGTAGAAACGGCGGAAACCAGCGCATCCAGACTGCCGCAGCTGCGCACAGCCCCCAGAATGCGGTTCTCCAAACCCTCCGACACCTCCGGAATCCGGCGAAATTCCTCCGGAT